>NZ_JNKX01000011.1:0-152454 GCF_000702225.1 Bacteroides sp. Ga6A2
TTTTATATTGCATGTTGTAAAGATACGAAAACTTTACGACATAACGAAGCCCTGGCTTGAGAAAGTCGGGGCTTTGATATAAAAAAAGGATGTGCCTATTTTGACACACCCTCTTATAAATCCTCGGCAATTATAAAAGCAATTTTGAATTATGAATTCTGAATTGTTAATTGTCAACTGTGAATTGTTAATTGCTTTGAATTGTCAAAGAATAAACTTGCAGATGAGGCAAACATTGGCTATCTTTGCCCATTGCTATAACATTTTTCACCAATCATTTTATATGGAGACATACAATTTTGACGAGATAGTGAACAGACGCGGCACAAACTCGTACAAGTGGGACGTTTCGGACAAGGAGAACTTTCTGCCGATGTGGGTTGCCGACATGGATTTCAGAACATTACCTTATATTATAGAACGACTTCAGCAGAGGGTTGCACACGGCATATTTGGCTATACAGCCGTGCCCGACAGTTATTACGATGCGGTTACAAACTGGTTTGTACATCGCCACAACTGGCTCATGCAGAAGGAATGGATAATCTACACATCGGGCGTTGTGCCTGCCATCTCGGCAATAATAAAGGCAATGACACAGACGGGCGACAAGGTTCTGGTGCAGACTCCGGTCTACAACTGCTTCTTTTCGTCGATAAAAAACAACGGATGCGAGGTTCTATGCAACGAACTGATATACGAGGACGGCACTTACAGAATTGACTTCGACGACCTTGAGCAGAAGGCTGCCGACCCTAAGACAACGGTAATGATTCTGTGCAATCCGCACAACCCTGCCGGACGCGTGTGGACACGCGACGAACTCGCACGCATAGGCGAAATATGCCTGAAGAACGATGTCTTCGTAATTGCCGACGAAATTCATTGCGAACTTGTGATGCCGGGACACCGCTACACTCCATTCGCCTCAATATCGCCAGAAATTCTGGACAACTGCGCCGTGTGCACATCGCCAAGCAAGGCATTTAACATTGCTGGACTACAGATTGCAAACATCACGATTGCAAACAACAAGACAAGGCGAAAAGTAGACCGCGCCATAAACATAAACGAGGTTTGCGACGTAAATCCGTTTGGCGTGGAGGCTCTGCAAGCGGCATACAGCAGCAAGGGAGCGGAATGGCTCGAACAACTGAACGCGTATCTGTACGACAACTACTTGTGTCTGTGCGAGTTCTTCGAGAACAATCTGCCTCAGTTCCCTGTTACAAAACTCGAAGGAACGTATCTTGTGTGGGTTGACTGCTCGGTTCTGGGCAAGCCGTCGGACGAACTTTGCGGCGAACTTCTTCAGGCTCAAGGACTTTACCTGAACGAAGGAACGATGTACGGCACATCGGGCATCGACTTTGTGCGCATAAACATAGCCTGCCCAAGAGCGGTTTTAATAGAAGGTCTGCAACGATTCAAGAATTATGTAGTTTACTGATTTTCTGAATTTAAGATATAAAAAACTGCCGTCCGATTTTCTTGCATCGGGCGGCAGTTGCCTTTTCTTCTTCCAAATCAATAGTCGTTTTTCGTAAAAGTTTCGGAGATAATCAGTTTTCCGTTTCCGTAGAACTTGTATTGCAGCGTTGCGCCCTCGTCCTTCTGCTGTTTCAGGCTCACATCGTTTACAATATTGTCCCGCAGAGTCTCCCTCATCTTCGACTTCAGTCTTTGCTGAACATCGGGCTTAAGAAATTCGCCGTCGAACGAGTAGTTGAAGACGAAAACGTTCTTGTCTTCGTCGTAACTTACGCTGTCGAGCACGTTGTTCTTGTCAATCCGCACCGGACAACGGTCGTTCTGCTGCTCGGCAAACTCCTTGATTTTCGTTCTTTTAAGGTTTCGCGATGCACATCCGGCAACGAGAAGAGCCGACAGAACTATAATCAGATATTTTCTCATCGTTTTATGTTTTTTTGGTTGCGCAAAAATAAAGAAGAAAAAACAAAAATTAACTAATAAATGTTAAAAAAATGCATTTATATTTAATAATATTTGTTCATATTATATATTTTTTGTTTCTTTGCTCCCGATTACAGAACTCATAGCGAAATCGCTATTTTTAGTAAACAGTATTATACTTTAAAGAACTTTTATTTTAACAATTAAACAAGAGAGGAAAGATGGAACAAGTCATTAGAATTATGGTAGCGGCATTTTCAGCCGTATTGCTTTACATCTGCAATATGCTGATTATGTAAAAGCATCATTCGCAACGACAAACAACAAAGCTTTAAATGTAAGAAGATTTAATGAGTGGCATTGTTCGCTTTCAAGCGTCAATGCCACTTATTTTTATGCCTTCGCGAGGCTGCCGATTTGGTGCTTTACGTTCTTTTTTGTATCTTTACACCCAATTTTCGAATCGTATTTTATAACAGATGAAACATATCAGAAATTTCTGCATCATAGCACACATCGACCACGGAAAGTCAACGCTGGCCGACCGTCTGCTCGAATACACAAACACCATAAAGGTTACCGAGGGACAAATGCTCGATGACATGGATCTTGAGAAGGAAAGAGGAATCACCATCAAGAGCCACGCCATACAGATGGAGTACGAATACAAGGGCGAGAAATACATTCTGAACCTTATCGACACTCCGGGACACGTAGACTTCTCTTACGAGGTGTCGCGCTCTATCGCCGCATGCGAGGGCGCGCTGCTTGTTGTCGACGCCACTCAGGGCGTGCAGGCACAGACAATCTCGAACCTTTACATGGCTATAGACCACAACCTCGAAATCATTCCGGTTATAAACAAATGCGACATGGTTAATGCCATGCCCGAAGAGGTTGAGGACGAAATCATAGACCTTATAGGCTGCGACCGCGAAGACATAATACGCGCATCGGGAAAGACCGGCGAGGGCGTTGAGGACATCCTCCATGCCATTGTCGAAAAAGTGCCTCATCCTGTAGGCGACGAAAACGCTCCTCTTCAGGCACTTATCTTCGACTCGGTTTTCAACAGCTTCCGAGGCATCATTGCATACTTCAAGATTGTAAACGGCTCGATAAAGAAAGGCGATCAGGTTGAGTTCATCAACACCGGAAAGCAATATTCAGCCGACGAAATCGGTGTTCTGAAGATGGATTTGTCGCCACGTCAGGAACTGCATTGCGGCGACGTGGGCTACATCGTTTCGGGCATCAAGACAGCCACCGAGGTTAAGGTGGGCGATACGCTTACGCACATTGCCAACCCAAGCAAGGAGGCTATTGCCGGATTTGAAGAAGTGAAGCCGATGGTCTTCGCAGGTGTTTACCCTATCGAGACCGAGGATTTCGAGAATCTGAGAGCATCGCTCGAGAAACTTCAACTTAACGACGCATCGCTTACTTTCATGCCTGAGAGTTCTGTTGCGCTGGGCTTCGGATTCCGCTGTGGATTCCTCGGACTGCTGCACATGGAGATTGTTCAGGAGCGACTCGACCGCGAATTCAACATGGACGTGATAACCACCGTGCCAAACGTATCGTACATGGTTTACGACAAGCACGGCGACTGCAAGGAAGTACACAACCCAGCCGGAATGCCCGACGTTACGCTCATCGACCGCATCGAAGAGCCTTACATTCAGGCATCTATCATAACCACAGCCACTTACATCGGTCCTATCATGACTCTGTGTCTGGGCAAGCGCGGCGAACTGATAAAGCAGGATTTCATCTCGGGCAACCGCGTTGAACTTCAGTTCTACATGCCTCTGGGCGAAATCGTCATCGACTTCTACGACAAACTGAAGAGCATCTCGAAGGGTTACGCATCGTTCGACTATCACCAGTGCGGATTCCGTCCAAGCAAACTGATAAAACTCGACATTCTGCTTAACGGCGAGCCTGTTGACGCGCTCTCAACACTTACGCACGTTGACAACTCGGTAGACTTCGGCCGACGTATGTGCGAGAAGTTGAAGGAACTTCTGCCACGCCAGCAGTTTGACATCGCTATTCAGGCAGCCATAGGCGCAAAGATTATCGCCCGTGAGACTGTAAAGCAGGTGCGAAAGGATGTAACGGCGAAATGCTACGGCGGTGATATCAGCCGAAAGAGAAAGTTGCTCGAAAAGCAGAAACGAGGCAAGAAGCGCATGAAGCAAATCGGCAACGTTGAAGTGCCGCAGAAAGCCTTCCTCGCTGTATTGAAGCTTGATTAAAAGATGATAAATAAAGCGGTTATGAAATTATTCAGTAACCGCTTTTTTATATGTTTGCAGCCCCCTCTTCTGAATATTGTTTTAAACTTTTTAACTTAACAAATTGTCAGAATCCAGATAACTAACAAACTTACTTATAATCATTTTATTGCGTTCAATGATATCTTCTTCATTAAAATCATCTTTAAATTCTGCAAGATTAATAAGTTCTCTAATTTTCGCAGGCTCTTTTCGGATCACAAAAAAGCGATTCTATCGTTTTTTGCTCAATATTTATATTACTAATATCACTATTTTTTTCACTTATCACTTTTCTCCTCTCCCATACCACTTAGCAACAAGCGCGCCGCTGATATTGTGCCACACGCTGAAAATCGCTCCGGGGATTGTAGCCAACGGGAAAGCAGCAAAATGAAGTACGGCAAGGCTTGATGCAAGACCTGAATTCTGCATTCCGACCTCTATACTTATTGCCACATTCTTTGGGTGAGACAGATGCAGAAGATGTCCTATCAGATAGCCCAAGGCCAATCCGCTGACATTATGCAGCATAACCACCAGAACAACCAGCAATCCACCGTCCAGCACCTTGCCGGCGCTGTGCGCAACAACAATGGCTACAACCAAGGCAATCATCACCGACGAGAATGCAGGCAGATAAACCACGGCACCTCGGGTAAACTTAGGCAGAAACTTCTGGCAAAGCAAGCCGAGAACTATCGGCGCAATAACTACATACAATATGCTCTGCAACATTCCGAAGGTATCGACATTAACCATAGTTCCGGCCAAAAGCCACACCAGCAAAGGCGTAAGCACGGGCGCAAGAATTGTAGAAACGGCAGTCATGCCAACAGACAAAGCCAAATCGCCCTTTGCCAAATATGTGATAACGTTCGAGGCCGTTCCGCCCGGACAATAGCCAACGAGGATTACTCCAAGAGCGAGTTCTTCGGGAAGTGCGAAGATGCGCGTAAGAGCCAGAGCCACAAGCGGCATGACCGTAAACTGAGCCAGACAGCCAAGCAGAACATCCCTCGGGCGGCTCGCCACAATGCGAAAATCGGTTGGCGAGAGCGTGAGTCCCATGCCGAACATTATCAGTCCGAGCATCGGGTTTATAGCCGATGTGCTAACATAATTGAACGGCACAGGAAAAAGCACCGCAACAACTGCCGAAAGGAGCACCAGCGCTCCCATCCAATGGGCTATAAAATTACAGATTTTCAGCATATTCGGTAATCGTTTAGAATATACGAATCTCACCGCTGCCAATGCACAGGCGGTGCTCTTCGTCGTAAACCACACAGAACTGTCCGGGTGCAACGCCGTGTATTGGCTCGTCGGACTTTATCCCCCATGTGCCGTCCTCGCGCATCGAAATTGTTCCCGGGTTATACTCGGGCGTGTGGCGAATCTTGAACGTTATGCGATGCTCGCCACCATCCTCGCCCCACGGATTTTCGGTTATGAAATGAAAATCTTCCATATACCACTCGGTGCTGTAGGCATCCTTCGGACTGTATCCGTGCGAAACCCACAGAATGTTATTCTTCACGTCTTTCTTAACCACAAACCACGGACCGCCACCAAAGCCAAGTCCCTTGCGCTGACCGATAGTGTGAAACCAGAGTCCTTTGTGCTCGCCTATTATCTTTCGGCTATCGATGTCAATTACGCGTCCCGGATGCTCTCCCAAGAATCGGCGCACATACTCGCGGAAATCAATCTGCCCGAGGAAGCAAACGCCCTGACTGTCCTTTCTGTTGGCATTGATGAGGTTATTCTTCACGGCAATTTCGCGCACTTCTTCTTTGTGCAGAGAACCGATTGGAAACATCGACTTGCTTACCTGCTGATAGTTTAGTTGGCAAAGGAAATCGGTCTGGTCCTTCACCGGGTCGGGACTCGTTGCCAGCCACACCTTACCATTATGAATGACAGTCTGAGCATAGTGTCCTGTAGCGGTAAAGTCGAATTCGTGTCCGATTTTCTCTTCGAAACAACCGAATTTTATGAGTTTGTTGCACATCACATCGGGGTTTGGCGTGAGTCCGCGACGCTCCTTGTCCATCGTATATTTTACAACCTGATCCCAATATTCGTGATGAAGGTCAATCTGCTCTAACTTGCAGTCGTACTTTCGCGCAAGCCACTGGCACACTTCCCAATCTTCCTCAGAAGAACAGTTCCACGCTTCCTTCTCTTCGGGACCAATGAGAATATAAAACAGAGTAGGACGATGTCCCTGCTCACACAACATATGAAGAGCGACGGCACTATCAACACCGCCCGATAATAACAATGCTATATTTTCCATAAAAGGGTTGATTTTAGACTGCAAAATTAGTGTAAAAAAGTCAGAAAAACAAAATATACCATATAGATGGTATGCGATTACTTTGCTGTCGGTATTGGAACAAACAAAAAAACGCCCTATCTTTGCAATATCAAACATAAACAAAAACCATACAAAAAAATACAATTATGAGCAACATTGCAAACCAACTAACCGAACTTATCGGTCGCACACCACTCGTAAGACTGAACCGTTTCGGAAAAGAACTTAATCCGGGAGCAGAAATAGTAGTAAAAGTAGAATCATTCAATCCCGGCGGAAGCGCAAAAGACCGTATCGCCCTCGCAATGATTGAGGATGCCGAGAAGAAAGGCCTTCTTACTCCGGGCGCAACCATCATAGAGCCAACAAGCGGAAATACAGGTGTTGGACTCGCACTCGTAGCAGCCGTAAAGGGCTACAAACTTATACTTACAATGCCCGATTCGATGAGCATTGAGCGTCGCAATCTTCTGAAGGCTTACGGCGCAAAAATCGAACTCACTCCGGGAAAGGACGGAATGCAAGGCGCAGTTGACAAGGCTAACGAACTCCACGCACAGACTCCGGGTTCGTTCATCCCAATGCAGTTCGAAAATCCTGCAAATCCTCAGAGACATTACGCAACAACAGCCGAGGAAATTTGGAAAGACACCGACGGAAAGGTTGATATCTTCGTTGCCGGCGTTGGTACTGGCGGTACAGTAAGCGGTACAGGCAAGAGACTGAAAGAGTTGAATCCGAACGTAAAAATCGTTGCTGTTGAGCCAGCAAGTTCACCTCTCATCACAACAGGAAAGGCTGGTCCTCACAAGATTCAGGGAATCGGCGCGAACTTCATTCCAAAGACTTACGATGCAAACGTTGTTGACGAAGTTCTAACAGTAGAGAACGACGATGCCATCCGCTCAGGCCGAAGACTGGCTCAGGAAGACGGTCTGCTTGTCGGAATCTCATCAGGAGCGGCAGCATACGCAGCACTTCAACTTGCATTGCGCCCGGAAAACAAGGGCAAGCGCATCGTTGCCCTGCTTCCAGATACTGGCGAACGCTATCTGTCAACAGTTCTTTACGCTTTCGAGGAATATCCGCTTTAATTTATGGCAGACGCAAAGAAATTTGTCTGTTGCCTCGAATGTGCAAACGGCACTTTCATGCAGTGGTTCGACAATCCGGTGGTGTGCGAATGTAGCGTAAGAACGGCTATCAGATTCGTTGCAAAATCGAGCAAGATTTGTTCAGACTTCCGCCCATCGAACAATCCGAATCCCGCCATCAGGCACTTCGACTCATACGAAGAGTCTCAGGCGATGTTCAGAGAAAGAACGGAGACAAAACTGCGAAAGTATCTGCAAGAGGAACTTGACAAGGCTAACGAGAAAAAGAATCCCTAAAGACAATACGTATCGGGAGGTGGTCGCTGTACCCTTCCCGATACTTCATGCCGTTATACGTCCTGAAGGGTTTCATTCCACCAAACTTTAAATCGGGTTCGAGCAAGAACTCAAAATCGCATATCTGCGCATCCTCATAGGTTGTGCACAGATTTTTTGTATCCGTAAGCAAGAGCCCGTTTACGATACATTGGTCTATGATGTTCCAATATCCTTTATACCGATAAGTACCAATAGTATTACCGTTCTTTTTCTGCTTTCCGTTCATCAGATTATAATACGAATTTGCCTTTATCGAATCGTTCTGCGCAGGCGGACGGACCGCACCAACGACCTCGGCAACAGGTTTTGAATCGGGATAATCGTTGAAGTCTCCGATAATGATGATTTTCGGCTTATGCCTTACGCTTTGTATCGAATCGGCCGTCTGACGGATTTTCTCAGCCACGTGGACTCTGAAAGGCTCACTTTTCAACCTTCCGCCAAGCATACTTGGCAGATGCGCTACCATGACATCGAGCGTGTCGCCACTCATCACGCATCCCGAAACATGAAGTATGTCGCGCGTCGGGCGTTGTCCCGCCTTCTGTTCGATACGAAAGAATTCCGATTGTATCAGTTTGAAAGTCTCTGGCTGATAGAGCAACGCGACATCTATTCCGCGCGCATCAGGCGATTCGGTAACGCAATATTTGTAGCCCAGATTTCGCAGAGGACTTCGGCGCGTAAGGTCGTACAAAACCGAGTCGTTTTCCACCTCGCAGAGCGCAACAATGTCGGGCGGAGTCTGTCCCTCGCCTACCGCCACAATTGTCTGAGCCGTATGCGCCAGTTTCTTCCAATATCGCCGCGGACTCCAGCCACGAATTGCGCCGGGCAAGAATTCGTTGTCGTTTTTAAGCGAGTCGTGCTTTGTGTCGAAAAGGTTTTCGCAGTTCAGTTCCATCACGACAAAACGGTTCTGCGCCGTCATTTTCTGATGCGGAAGAATACACACAAAAGCGGCAAAAGCCAGTTGCGCAAAGATGTTTTTCATAGGCTTCGTTTGGTTTATTTTTTATACTGATAGCAGCCGATGTCGGGCTTTCCAACGCGTTCAACGCCGTCCTTGTCATACGGAAGAAATTCCGTAGCTTCCATAACAGCCCGTCCGCGAGCGCGCGAAAGCGAGTCGAGATGAAAGTCGTAGACGAAGTTTTCGTGGTCTATATTTCTAAAATTGGCAGCCTGAATAATCTGCTTTTCGGACTTGTCTTTTTTCGGTATTCCCGGCTTTTCGGCAAGCATTTCATTATCCCAAACAATTTCGGCAAACCGCGGATTATCCTTAACTTCCGGAGTTCGGATAAGGCATCCCACAAAGTTGTAGTCGAAAGGAATTTCGGGCATTTTCGGCGGAATTCCCATGAGTTCGTCCTTGCCAATTCCGGTAATTATGCAATTCACAAAATCGCAGCCAAGCAACGGCGTACGCTCGTCGGCAGAGAATCTAAGCGCAACTCCACGGTCGGCGCTCCACGGATAGAACTGCGCCAAGGTACAATGTACAAAACGACATCGTCCGCCTTCAATGTGAACGCAGTCTCCGCCAGCGTTTGTAATTTGCGAATTCAGCACTTCGATGGTGTTATTTTTGCTGAAAATTCCGTGTTTCGTCACGTTGTGAACAATAGAATTCCGGAGAAGAAGTTTCGATTTCTCTACACCCGACGAATCGCAGATAATTCCGTAGTTTCCGCTATGAATATCGGCATTTTCGATGATATTGTCGTTACTCGACTTGCAAATCCTTATTCCTTCCCATTGCGCATTTACACGGTCGTAAGGCAGATACCAGAGCAATCGGTCGGTTCTGTCGCCTCGCATCACGACGGGCTTTTCAACAGAGCCGTTCACTTCGAGCCGCCCGTAGACTTTCAGCCCTGCCCCGCTATGGAAGAACAGTCTGACACCTTCGGCAATTCGGAGCGTAGCACCTTCTGCCACGCAAAGGCTGTCGTATATCAGATAAGGTCTTGACGATGAAAGAGTTGTATCAGCATTTACCACCAATCCACGGCAGACTTCGGCATCTTGCGCACTCGCCATCAGCAGAACTTTCTGCATCACTCCACTTTCGAGTATGAAAATCAGCGAATCTTTAATCTCCACAGGGTCTTGCTTGCCCGTTACGTCGGCTGTCAGTTCGACAAAGACGTACATGCTGTCGTTCGAATGAATCTCAACATCGCTGAAATCCGTTCCCATCATGCCGTCGACATTCACTCTGAAGCCAGATGTTCCGCCAGATGCAAGTCGGATATTGCTTACTCTGATGCCTTCGTTCTGATTGTTAAAGACACGGATATTCTGAGTAGAAGAGCCTACCGATGTAAACACCGTATCGAACGAAACGGTGTCTTGCGAAAACGAAAGCAAAGCCGACCTGTCTGTCGTGAAACTCTCGTCTACGCTGCACGAAACAGCAACAGACGCAAGCAGCATGGCAACGACAAGCGATAAGAGAAACGAAATCCTTTTCATACCTTAAATAACGCGCAAAGGATGCAATTATTATATATTGGTACTCTGCATTCGCCACTCCATCTGCGGATGAACGGCACGATATTCGTCCTCCATTTCCGAGGCAAAGACATTCAGTTCAATTCTAATGTTTTCCTTGTCCTTGAAAGGCACGGCAAACACTCCGCCGGTCTCGTAAAGGTTGTTTTTCAAGTAGATATCGTACTTTTCGGCAGCCCTTCGGATGAACTTTTCCTTCAATTCCATAGCCGACGGCGACGCGCATGACAATCCTTCAACCTCAACCTGAACCCAGAACAATAAAATCTTTGACTTTTCAATATCGGTAAATATCATAATTATAGGTCTATTTTATGCAAAGTTACAAAAAAAAATGTATCTTTGCGGCAAATTGCGTTTAAAATGATAAAATTAGCACTAACTTGTGTGGCACTACTTGCCGTATCAATGATACTTATGTGTATTAACATTCTGCTGAAGAAAAACGGCAGATTCAGAAGCCAGCATGTGGGTGCAAACAAGGCTATGAGAGATAACAAAGTGGGCTGCGTACAGAGTCAAGACTTTCAGATGCGCCTCGACAATCCCAGAGCCGTGAAAGAACGATTATAAAATTATATACTATAAAAGAAAAATGAAGAAAATGACTCTTATGTGTGGCAGCCTCGCTGCTGCTACATTACTTCTGTTTACCCAGTGTAACCAGACCGCAGAGACAACACCAAGCGCAGCATCTACCGCTGCCGGCACATCAATGAAAATTGCTTATGTCGAGGTTGACTCTCTTATGAACAATTACAATTTTGCCAAGGACTATACAGCACTTCTTACAAAGAAAAGCGAGAGCATCCAGAGCACTCTTGCAAGCAAAGGTCAGGCTTTGCAGAACAGAGCAGCCGACTTCCAGCGCAAGATTCAGAGCAACGCCTACACTCGCGAGCAGGCTGAGAACGAGCAGAGAAACCTTCAGCAGATGCAGCAGAGCCTCGAGGCTCTTCAGGGACGCCTTGCACAGGAGTTCCAGTCTGAGCAGAACAAGTACAACGAGACTCTTCACGACTCTCTGAACCACTTCCTTGCTCAGTACAACAAGGATAAGAAGTTCAGCCTCATCCTTACAAAGAGCGGCGACAACATTCTTTATGCCGACAAGACTTACGACATTACAAACGAGGTTGTAGCAGGTCTTAACAAGCGTTACAAGCAGCCAGCCGAACTGAAGGGCGCATCTACTTCAAAGAAGGAAGAGAAGAAATAATCAGACAACACATATTATAATACGAAAAGGGAGTTTCGAAAAAGATTCTCCCTTTTTTTCTTAGACACGTTTCACTATGGTTTTATTCAGTTTCGATTTTCAAGTTCCGGAGAACAGTGAACTCGTAAATGACGAGATAAACGACCGCGTTCAGGCGGTAATAAGATGCTTTGACGAACGAAGCAAGGTTGTAGACCCTAACGGCCCGTGGATTATCCGTTCCGAAAGCCGAGAGGCTGCGCGCGAACTGCGATGCAAAATCCTTAACGAATTGGACGACCTTGACGTGATTTTTGGTGCAATTGAAGATTTTCGATAAAAAAACTGCCAAAAAGTTTGCAGGTTTAAAAATAAGTTGTATCTTTGCATCGCTTTTGAAAACAAAGCAACCACGCGGAAGTAGCTCAGTTGGTAGAGCACAACCTTGCCAAGGTTGGGGTCGCGGGTCCGAGTCCCGTTTTCCGCTCAAATAAAGCCCAGGTGGTGGAATGGTAGACACGTACGTTTCAGGTGCGTATGTCTTTGCGGACATGCAGGTTCGAGTCCTGTTCTGGGCACGACTGGTATGACCGAGATATTTTGGAGAGGTGGCGGAATGGTAGACGCGCTACTTTGAGGGGGTAGTGGGAGTTGTCCCGTGGGAGTTCGAGTCTCCTTCTCTTCACAATATAAAACATTCAGTAATGCGGAAGTAGCTCAGTTGGTAGAGCACAACCTTGCCAAGGTTGGGGTCGCGGGTCCGAGTCCCGTTTTCCGCTCACAAAGAAAGACTTGATTCCTTACGGATTCGAGTCTTTTTCTGTTTATCACTATTTACAATAGTAATTCTTGCCGCCTATAGTGCAGAATGCATTTATAATAAAAGAACAAAGAAATCATAAAGACACAAATGTTATCCTATAAAACCTTTCATTAATTATAGGATAACATTTTTCTTATTATCTCTCCTGCTTTTCATTTCTTTGTTTTTTATTCCCTTAAAACTAAAAAATATATTATCTTTGCCGCCAAATATTTAATAAAATGGCAAAAGAAATATTAATCGATTTCTTTAATTGTGACACGTTGGTTATTGATAATTTGGAAGCATTAAAGAAAATTACGAAACTTATCGTAGAGGAAATCAATTCAAAAATCGTGGAGGAAACTTGGCATGTTTTTCAGCCCGTTGGAATTACATACGTGGCTGTTATCGCCAAATCTCATGTTACTATTCATACATGGCCTGAAAAAAAAGCTGCTGCTGTTGATATTTTTTCGTGTGAAGATTCTATTCCTGACAATTTCATCGAAAGAATCCAATCCGAATTTCATGCAGAATCTCATAAAAAACAAATTGTCATTCGCAATATTTAACAATGGGGAAATACAGACTTCTGATGCTTACAACCTTGATAATTTCAGGTTGTTCAATTTGTTATGAACTGATAATAAGTGCATTAAGTTCGTTTCTAAAAGGAGATAGCGTTTTGCAGTATTCCGTTACAATAGGAATATATATGTTCGCAATGGGACTGGGTTCTTACTTGAGCAAATTCTTCAAGAACAATCTTTTCAATTGGTTTGTTTCCGTAGAAATAGGAGTTGGACTCATAGGCGGACTTTCAACTTTAATTCTATTTTTATCCAACATATACCTCGTTTGTTATCAGATTATTATGTATCTTATAATTCTGATAATCGGTATTCTTGTAGGATTGGAAATTCCAATCCTGACACGAATAATTGAAAACAACGAAAACAATCTCAGAGTTACAATTTCGTCTATTTTCAGTTTTGATTATATCGGCGGTTTAATTGGCTCTATCGCATTTCCCCTGCTTCTGCTGCCGCATTTGGGATACTTTTGTACGGCCTTTTTAGTCGGTTCGCTTAATATTATTGTTTCTCTGATTATAATTTTAAGCTACAAAAACAGTATCGTACATTACAACAGATATCTAACGGCAACTTTATTTATTTTAGGAGGAATGATTATAGGAACCATTTTCTCTGAGAACATTTCAAATTTTGTAGAAGACGGACTTTACCGCGACAAGGTTATATTTGTAAAACAAACAAAATATCAGCATATAGTACTGACAAAGCACCGTGACGACCTGCGGCTTTTCATCAACGGAAACGTTCAATTCTCCTCTGTTGACGAATATCGTTATCATGAAGCCCTTGTTCACCCCGCAATGTCAAAAGCTTCAAAACAAGAAAATGTTCTGATTCTTGGTGGCGGCGACGGTCTGGCTGCTCGTGAAATTTTGAAATATCCTACAATTCAGAAAATTACACTTGTCGACCTCGACCAAGAAATCATCTCACTCTGCCGCGACAACAAGACAATAGCAAACATCAACAAAAACTCTCTGAGTAATCCGAAAATGGACATTGTGGTTGACGACGCCTATAATTTCCTGACAAAAAACACATTTAAATACGATGTAATTATTGTTGATTTGCCAGACCCTAACAATGAAGCACTCAACAAACTATACTCAAATATTTTTTACCGTTTGTGCAAAAGATCACTCTCTGAAGGCGGAATTCTCACCGTCCAGTCAACAAGCCCGTATTTTGCAACAAAAGCATTCTGGTGCATAAATAAGACCATCGAAAGTGAAGGCTTTAACGTAATGCCTTATCATTTGGAAGTTCCAAGTTTCGGAGACTGGGGATTTAATATCGCATCATTGAAACCGCTGGATCAGAATTTCAATTACACCGTAGAAACCAGATATTTAACCTCCGAGAATTCACATTCGATGTTTTTGTTCGGGAAGGATGAACTGGAAAAAGACGATATTTGTATCAATACTATGTCAAAACCAATGTTGATGCAATATTATATCGAGGCTGATAAGATATGGAAATAATAACTTTATAATAATACTTAAATATAATGGCAATATTCTTTAATGTAGGTGATGAAATAAGTCTTTACGGGACTAATTATACCGTAAAAGGAAAAATCACATTTTCCAGCAATAATTCAGAATGGTGGGACGAATATAAGATTGTTTCCGGCTTAGGCAAGGAGCATTGGCTCAGCATTGATGGCGACGAGATAACTTTGTGGCAAACGACAAGTTACGTAAACATCAGCAATATGAAACTTTTAGATTCAGGCACAAAAAAAGCTGTTGCCTGTTTTGGAGATGTAGATGTTGACCGTGGCGAAAAAGCAAATTATAAGGAATACAAGAAAAGTCACAGCGACTATATAGAAATAGAAACTTGGGACGACGAAACCGAATATTCATTAGGAAAAATCTGTTCATCGAATAGTATAACCATAATAAAGCGTTCCTCTACAAGAATAGGTTCGGCGAGATTTTTATCAGAGAAAAAAGTCATTGGAGGAGTTTTAATTTTAGGCATACTATCTGTCATTTTTACTATATTCTGTTTTTCTCCAAAGCTAAACTTAAAGCACAAAATAGACTCTGATAATACAAATTATAAATTTGAGACAGCCATCACCGGACTTGAAAACAAGACTGCCGATATTTACACAAGTACTGAATCAAGCGACTATGTAGCAAAGGATATTATAAAAAAGATAGAAGGCGACATTGAGTATGTTCAGGAAAACCCTCTTGACACAAATACAATCGCCATTCTTACCAAAGATGAAATGTGCATTGTATACCGCAGTTCAGTAAACAATTCGACCCTTGTGCACTTGGCTGAACGCAAATGGACATTCAACAATCTGGACGCACCTCTGTATGCAGCTGATTCTATAACTGACGATTTTTACAGAAGTTTTTATGAGTATACAGCATTTGCATCGGATTCTTGTCAATACAAATCATCAAATAGCAACCATTCGCATTTTCATACTCACGGCGTTCACTTCCCTATTTTCTACGGTTGCAGCAACAGTCGTTATAATTCATACGCATCAACCGTGCGTGAATCGTCCTTAAGCAGACGTACAAGCTCTGGTGGCGGTAGCAGTGGCGGCGGAAAATAATATCAGAATGCAGATAAGAAAAAAAGACGGCAGCCCTACTTCGGATTGCCGTCTTTTCTTATATATATTTACTAAAGTTTTTATTCTGCAAACTTCACATCTACGGTCTTGATTTCGCTACCAATGTTCAGGTCGAAATAACCGCGGAATGGAAGAATCTTGACTGCCTGCTGATCCTCAACACGCATGAACTTGTCTGCCTGATAAACATACATGTTCTGGTGGCTCACAACGCTTGTATAGTTACCGTTAAATACGCCCATGCCCTTCAAATCTACAGCATCTCTTGTAGCAGCCATCTTAATCTGCTTCAGACGCATGAAAGGCTGGTTTACAGAACTTACAAACATATAAGGCTTGTTAGGAACAGGATTTGCACAAGGAGCGAAGTACAATGTATTTCCTGCAAAGTTCTGATACTCGTAAATCTTGCATCCGTCAGGAAGCTGCGCCTTATCAATAAAGAACGGAAGAGTAACAGTATTTACTGTTCCCGGCTTGAACACACGATAGAACAAAAGCAACGAAGTTGTTGTCTCGTATGGCATGAAATAATCCTTGCCATCCATGATAAAGATACACTTTGCTGTGTATTTTCCGTTGTTGTTGCGGATTACGTTATTACCAAGGACACGGTCGTTGAATGCAGGATTTGTCTCGTCGATTACAGCAATATAGTTGTTCTCGCCGCTCTGCTTACCGATTGGAATAGCCTCTCCCTTTTCACCACCGCGGTTGCTGCCGTCTGGATTCATGTAAACAACCATTGTCTCGCGTGAGCCTTTGTAAACGATAGCCTTGTACATCATGTTACTGAAGTCAGCCTTGCGGAATACAGGAGAATCATCCTTTCCAAGAGTAAGACCGTAAGCATCGCCAAGCAAGCCAGCCACAGTTCCGTTCTTGAACTCCTCATCGCTCTTAACAGTCTCAGGAGAGTTGTTGTAAGCCTTCTTGCTATAGCAATTCTCTACCGCAACCTGTCCGTTCTGATAACCGATAACGCCACCGGCATTCTTTGAGCCACTCACGATGTTTGAAATGCTATAGCAGCCTGTAACCATTGTCTCGACTGACATTCCTGATGCCTGACCAATGATACCGCCGGCATTACCACTCTGACGGTCCATTGAGATTACGGTACCCTTAGAGAAACAATATCTGACGTTTGCTCCAGAAGCGTAACCTGCAATACCACCGGCATTACTCATTGTTGCAACAACATAGCCCTCATAACTACACTTGTTGATAGTATTCATGTTGTTACCAGCAATACCGCCCATATTCTTCATTCCAAGAATATAACTGTCTGCTACGTTCAGGTCGTGGATAACACCCTTGTTTGTACCAAACAAGCCTACGTTGGTTGATGCTGAATTCTCGGCAGAAATGTACACACCTGAAATTGTATAGTTATTTCCCTTGAACTCTCCGCTGAAAGGAAGTTTGTCTGTCTTGCCGATAGGCGTCCATCTCTTCAACCCTTCGCCGTTTGAGTTCATACCGTCACTCAGAATCTTAAGTGTGCCAAGTACATTCTCGTTGATGGTAATATTGGCCTTCAATTCAGCCTTGATGCCACCATTTCCATTGTTTACCTGATCGCGGAACCACTCCAAATCTGAGAGGTTTGTAATCTGGTAATATTCCCCCTTTAGGACTGGATCAGCCCACAAAAAACCTGCTATTGAAAGAGCCGACAAACACAATGTCATTCTCTTCGTTGATTGTTGAAAAATCGACATAGTTTTTCAGTTATTTTAGATTATCTAATTCCAAAATTTTATTTTTTATCATTGGCAAATATAATAAAATTTAAATTAACTGCAAAAAAAAAGTTAAAAAATGCTAAAATCAGCACATTCTATCACGATAATCCTCGTATTTATAATTCCTCAGCACCGAAATATCTCCGTTTTCACACAGGAATGCGATTGAAGGGTGATGGATTCCGTTGAACATATTTGTCTTTACGGTAGTGTAATGAATCATATCCTCGAAGATAATCTTCTCGCCAATCTGAAGTTCGTGGTCGAATTGCCAACTTCCCATGTAGTCGCCGCTCAAGCAACTGTTCCCGCCAAGGCGATATATGTGACGCGCCACGGCACCGGGCTGCTTGCAGGCATCGGCATCGAGAGTCTCTGCACATCGAACGGCCGGCTGATAGGGCATTTCCAAGCAATCGGGCATGTGGCATGTAAAACTTACGTTGAGGATTGCTGTCTGAATTCCGTAATTCTCGACAATATCGACAACCTTTGCCACAAGCGGACCTGTCTGCCATGCAAAGGCACTTCCCGGCTCGAGGATGATGCGAAGGTTTGGATATTTCTGCTTGAATGCCTTCAAGATTGAAATAAGATGTTCAACATCGTAGTCGGCACGCGTTACCAGATGGCCGCCGCCCAAATTGAGCCAATTGACTTTGGTAAGCCACTTGCCAAACTTCTCGTCGATAACCTTTAATGTTGCCTCGAGCGCATAACTGTCGTTCTCGCAATGACAATGGCAATGCAATCCGTCTATGCCTTCGGGAAGAACATCGGGCATTTGCGACTGAAGAACGCCAAAACGCGAGCCCGGCGCACACGGGTTGTAGAGTTCGGTCTCAATCTCGGAATGTTCGGGATTTATTCGGATTCCGCACGAGATTTTCTCATCGGACACCTTATTATAATTGCTAACCGTTTGAATAAAGCGACTATACTGCGAAAAAGAGTTAAAAGTTACATGACTCGCGCACTTCAGAATTTCGTCGAACTCGCCTTCCTGATAGGCCGGCGAATAGACGTGCGCGCGGCTGCCAAACTCCTCGAAGGCAAGGCGTGCCTCGTAAAGCGAACTCGCCGTTGTGTGACCGATGTACTCGCGGAACACCGGAAATGTCTTCCAAAGGGCGAAAGCCTTGAAAGCCAGAATAAACTCGACCTCTGTCCTATCCATTATAGAGCGGATAAGCGAGAGATTGCGGCGCAAGAGTTTCTCCTCCATTACATAACACGGATTCGGAATAGAATCCAACCATTTGTCTTCAACCATATTTTACCTATATTTTAAGCGGTTTTGGAAGCCGCATTTTTAAATCTTTTTGAATTTTGCAAATTTCAGCAGAAGGGTCTTCTCGCCAGCGTTTACGAACTGTACTTTTGCCTTTGCCGAATCTGCCGAGCCAAGCAACTCAACTACCCTGCCCTCGCCAAAACGTTCGTGCGCGATTCTGTCGCCAACGCTAAGTCCGCCAAGCGATGTAACCGATGTTTTATCGACAGATGCCGTTGGTGTAACGACCTTTTTCAATTTTCGAGGCGGAAAGTCGGTCTGGCGAGGCTGAACAACTCTTTTGGCCGAGTTTGCCACCTGCGAAACCTTTGAATAATCTATCCGACTTTTCTGCATCCACTCCGGCACATCTTCGTCGTAGCCCGAACTTCTGCCAAACGGCGAACCGCCATAAGTCTTTTCAGAAGGTGACTCCATGCTGAAACTGCTGCCGCCCATCATACGAATGCACTTAGGGTCGAGTTCGCGCAAGAACCGGCTTGGCGAACTGAATTCCATTGAACCGAAGCGGAATCGGCTTCGGGCAAACGACAGAACGCAGTTTTTCTCGGCTCTCGTAATTGCAACGTAAAACAGGCGGCGTTCTTCCTCGATGGCGCGCGGCGATTCGTAACTCATAGCACTTGGGAAGAGATTTTCTTCCATTCCGACAACAAAAACCGTGTCGAATTCGAGTCCTTTTGCCGAATGAATGGTCATCAGAGTGACCTTGTCTCCACCGTCATCAGACTCATCAAGGTCGGAAATAAGCGATACCTCGGAAAGGAAATCGGGCAGCATAATCTCATCGATGCCTTGCTCCTGACGCTCTTCGACAAAACTCGCCAAGGCATTCTTCAACTCCTCGATGTTTTCGAGTCTGTCCTGACTTTCGCTATTCTTTTCGGCATACAAATCCTTCAGAATTCCGCTTTCTGAAATTATCTTCAAACCTATTTCCGAAGCGTTCATCTGCTTGGCAGCCTCCTGAAAGCCGAATATCAAATCCTGAAAATTCTGCAATTTCGTGAGAGTTCCCTTGTTTACGTCGAGTCCGAATTTAACAGGTTCAGAAAGGACATTCCACATCGAAACCTCGTTAGAAACGGCGCACGCCGAAACCTTCTTTATTGTTGTTTCGCCAATTCCGCGCGCCGGATAGTTGATTATTCGCTTCAGAGCCTCCTCGTCGTTTGGATTTATTGCCATTCGCAGATATGCGATGACATCCTTTATCTCCTTTCGCTGGTAGAACGACAATCCGCCGTAGATTCGGTAAGGAATGTTGTTGCGCATCAGTTCGTCCTCAAAGATTCGGCTCTGCGCGTTGGTGCGATAAAGAATGGCAAAGCGTTTGTAACTGCGCTCGCCCGAATTGTAATATTCGCGAAGCCTCTTAACGATGGTTATGCCTTCTTCGCGGTCGGAATAAGTATTGTAAACCTCGATTGGCTCGCCTATTTTGTTTTCAGAAAAGACATTTTTGTCTATCTGATTACTATTCTTTGCAATAACGCTGTTCGCAGCATTAACGATGGTCTGGGTTGAACGATAATTCTGCTCCAATTTGAAGACCTTGGCGCAATTATATTGCTTTGTAAAGCCGAGGATGTTCTCGATGTTTGCTCCGCGGAACGAGTAGATGCTCTGGGCATCGTCGCCAACCACGCACACGCGCTGCTTGTCCTTCGTCAACTCCCATACAATCTTGTGCTGGGCCACGTTCGTATCCTGATACTCATCGACCATAACGTACTCGAATCGCTCGGCATACTGTCGGCGCACCTCTTCGTTCTTCGAGAAAAGAAAATATGTGTAGACCAGTAAATCGTCGAAATCCATCGCATTCGCCTTTCGGCAGCGGTCGACGTAAGTCTGATACAGCAATCCTGCCTTCGGAATCCTTGCGCGCTCGTCACCCTCGACGGTTGCCCTGTCGCTGCGATACGCACCGGGAGTTACAAGATGGTTCTTTGCACTCGATATTATTCCTGCGATAGCCGAAGGCTTGTATGTCTTATCGTCAAGCCCCATTTCTTTGATGATGGACTTTATCAGACTCTTCGAATCGCTGGCATCGTATATCGTAAAATCGCGAGTAAAGCCTATTTTATCAGCCTCAACACGCAGAATTCTCGAAAAAATTGAATGGAACGTTCCCATCCACAGATATTTAGAGCGATTGAAACCAACTTCTTGTGCAATACGTTCCTTCATCTCGCGCGCCGCCTTGTTGGTAAACGTAAGCGCAAGAATCCGTGAAGGGTCGAGTCCAAGATTCATCAGATATGCAATCTTGAACGTCAGCACTCTGGTCTTTCCAGAGCCTGCGCCAGCAATCACTAACGATGGACCTTCGTTATACAGCACAGCCTCGCGCTGACTCTGATTAAGTTCATCAAGAAAGTTTTCTTTCATTTACATCATTATTATATAGTAGTGCAAAAATACAAAAATACGGCAATTTCTCCGATTTTTTCAGCAAAAACAATCTGGCGGCGCACGAATGAAGTTTTGCCAAGGCTGAGATTTTTCGGAAAAAAGAACAATAAGTTCAAGCATCAGACAAAATTAGCCGCCGAAAACGTCCGACTTTTACTTTTTTTAATTACTTTTGCAGCCGTATATGACAAAGGGGTGCCTGAAAAGGCTGAGATTATACCCTTATAACCTGATCCGGTCAATGCCGGCGTAGGGATTGTTTCTACAGTTCACATTCATCCGCCCTTGTCTATATATAAATTAAGGTAAGATGAATCTGAAGAATTTTCAACTACAGTTTATAACACATTTCAACGACTCTACGGATTACGTCGAATCGGCTTTGTTGGCTCTCGAAGGTGGTTGCCGCTGGATTCAGCTTCGCATGAAGGACGCATCGGTTGATGAAGTACGGGCCGCAGCCTTGCAGATTATGCCTGCTTGCCGAAAAGTTGGAGCAACCTTCATCATAGACGACCACGTTGAACTTGTAAAGGAGATTGAAGCCGACGGCGTTCACGTTGGCAAGAATGATATGCCCGTAAACGAGGCGCGCCAGATTCTGGGCAACGACTTCATTATAGGCGGAACGGCTAACACCATAGACGATGTTGAAATGCACTACCGCAACGGCGCAAACTACATAGGCTGCGGTCCGTTCAGGTTTACCACAACGAAGAAGAACCTCTCGCCTACCCTCGGGCTCGACGGCTACAGAAGTATCATCGGTGCGATGAAGGAAAGAGGCATCGACATACCGCTCGTTGCCATTGGCGGAATTACGTCAGACGACGTGCCGAGCATAATGGAAACAGGCGTATGCGGCATCGCCCTTAGCGGAACAATCCTCAACGCTGAGAATCCGGCAAGCATGACAGCAAATCTTCTGCAGCTTATTTCGGACGCAAAAGAAAAACAATAAAAAACAAAATATTTCAACTAAAAACATGGATAGCAAGACAAAAATTTCATATCCAGCATCAGAAAAAGTGTACCTTCAAGGAAAAATCTATCCTGAGATAAAAGTTGGTATGCGAAAAATCAACCTTACGCCAACCGTTAAGGTTATCGATGGCAAGAAGGTTATAACCGAGAACGACCCAGTTTATGTTTACGATACAAGTGGAGTTTTTAGCGACCCAAATGTAGAAGTCGACTTAAAGAAAGGACTTCCCCGTTTGCGCGAAGAGTGGATTCTGAAGCGCGGTGGCGTTGAGCGTCTTTCCGAACTGACATCAGAATATGGCCGTATGCGTCAGGCAGACAAGAGTCTCGACCACCTGCGTTTTGAACACATCGCCCTACCATATCGCGCCGAGAAAGGCAAGAACATCACACAGATGTACTACGCCAAACAAGGCATCATCACTCCCGAGATGGAATATGTAGCCATCCGCGAAAACATGAACTGCGAACAACTTGGAATCAAGTCGCACATCACCCCCGAATTTGTTCGCGACGAGGTGGCAAGAGGTCGCGCTGTTATCCCAGCCAACATCAACCACCCCGAGGCAGAGCCGATGATTATCGGCCGAAACTTTCTTGTTAAGATTAACACTAACATCGGTAACTCTGCCACCACATCGAGCATAGACGAGGAGGTTGAAAAAGCCGTTTGGAGTTGCAAGTGGGGCGGCGACACGCTGATGGATCTTTCTACCGGCGACAACATTCACGAAACACGCGAGTGGATTGTACGCAACTGTCCAGTTCCAGTGGGAACCGTACCAATGTATCAGGCTATGGAGAAGGTTAACGGCCATGCCGAGAAACTGACTTGGGAGTTGTTCCGCGACACACTTATCGAGCAATGCGAACAGGGCGTTGACTACTTCACAATTCATTGCGGAATCAGACTTAAAAATATACACTATGCCAACGACCGTCTGTGCGGAATGGTAAGCCGCGGCGGCTCAATCATCTCAGAATGGTGCAGATATCACAAGAAGGAATCATTCCTTTATGAACATTTCGACGACATCTGCGACATCGTGGCTCAGTACGACGTAGCCCTCTCGCTCGGCGACGGACTGCGCCCGGGAGCAACATTCGATGCCAACGATGCCGCTCAGTTTGCCGAACTCGACACTATGGGCGAGCTTGTTGAACGCGCTTGGGCAAAGAACGTTCAGGCATTTATCGAAGGCCCAGGACATGTTCCAATGCACAAGATTCGCGAGAACATGGACCGCCAGTTGGAGAAGTGTCACGAAGCACCGTTCTACACGCTCGGCCCTCTCGTTACCGACATCGCACCGGGCTACGACCACATAACAAGTGCCATCGGAGCGGCTCAGATTGGATGGTACGGCACGGCAATGCTATGCTACGTTACGCCGAAAGAGCATCTCGGTCTGCCTAACAAGGAAGACGTGCGCGTGGGAGTTGTTACATATAAGATTGCAGCTCACGCAGCCGATATGGCAAAGGGACATCCGGGCGCAACCGTGCGCGACAATGCCCTGAGCAAGGCGCGATACGAGTTCAGATGGAAAGACCAGTTCAACCTTGCGCTCGATCCCGACAGGGCTCTCGAATACTACAAGGCTGGAAACCACTTCAACGGCAAGTACTGCACAATGTGCGGACCGAACTTCTGCGCAATGCGTATAAGCCAGAAACTACGCGACTGCGAGTACGACTCCGAAGAAGAGGCAAAATTGGGAGAAAAATAACGAAAAATGCACCTCGGTGCATTTTTTTTTATACCTTTGCAGTCAAGTTATAAATAGCCGAAAGAAGATGAAGCTTATTTTAATGACAACTCCCGATTTTTTTGTTGAGGAGGATAAAATTTTGACCGCCTTGTTTGAAGAAGGCTTAGACATTCTTCACCTAAGGAAGCCAAACACAGCCCCTATATACTCGGAACGTCTACTTTCGCTCATTCCCAAACAATACTACAAGCAGATTGTTGTTCACGATAACTTCTACTTGAAGGATGAGTACGGTCTTCTCGGCATTCACCTTAACAGTCGCAACCCGCAGATTCCGGCAGGATACAACGGACACGTAAGCCGCTCGTGCCACTCGCTCGAAGAGTTGAAAAACGAGCGACGCAAGTGCAACTACTGCTTTCTGAGTCCGATATTCAACAGCATCTCAAAAGAGGGATACGAATCTGCCTACACCTTCGACGAACTGAAGGATGCCAACCATGCCGGCATCATAGACAAAAAGGTGATGGCTCTTGGCGGCATCAGCATAGACAACATTGCGCAGGTAAAGAAAATCGGATTCGGCGGCGCCGTGATTCTGGGCGACTTGTGGAACCGTTTCGACATTCACAGCACATCAGACTATAAGGAACTGATTGACCACTTTAAACTGCTAAGGCAGGCAACCGAATAAAGAACTGAATAGAAAAACAAAACATATATCATTTCAAAATAATGAGCGAAAGAGCACCTTTTGGAGTATTCTCGGGTACCAAGACAAGATACCTTGCAGAAAAAATTTGCGCAGCCCTCGGCTGTCCGCTTGGTAAGATGGACATCACCCACTTTGCTGATGGCGAGTTTGCCGTCTCATTCGAGGAGTCTATCCGTGGAAAAGTAGTTTTCCTTGTACAGTCAACCTTCCCAAACTCTGACAACCTGATGGAGTTGCTGCTTATGATCGATGCAGCCAAGAGAGCATCGGCAAAGAGCATCGTTGCCGTTGTGCCTTACTTTGGATGGGCACGTCAGGACCGTAAGGACAAGCCAAGAGTTTCTATCGGCGCAAAACTGGTTGCCGACCTGCTGAGCGTTGCCGGCATCGACCGCCTCATAACAATGGATCTACATGCCGATCAGGAGCAGGGATTCTTTGATGTTCCGGTAGACCATCTGTACGCATCGACAGTTATGATGCCATACGTTCAGAGCATGAAACTGAAGGATCTCTGCATTGCTGCCCCTGATGTTGGCGGCTCTAAGCGTGCCAACACATACGCAAAATACTTCAACTGCCCTCTTGTGCTTTGCAACAAGACACGTGCAAAGGCTAACGTTGTAGCAACAATGCAGGTTATTGGCGACGTAAAGGGCAAGGATGTTATCATCGTTGACGATATGGTTGATACAGCCGGCACAATAACAAAGGCCGCAAACATCATGAAGGAGCAGGGTGCAAACTCGGTTCGCGCCATCGCATCGCACTGCATCATGAGCGGTCCGGCAAGCGACCGTGTTCAGGATTCTGCCCTCGAAGAGATAATCTTCACAGACTCAATCCCATACACCGACCGCTGTGCCAAGGTTAAGCAGATATCGGTTGCCGAAATGTTTGCCGAGACCATCCGCCGAGTAATGGACAATGAATCAATCAGTTCTCAGTACCTTATTTAATCAGAACTGATTCTCAACAAGATACAAAATCCGGATGCATTTATTTAATGTGTCCGGATTTTTCAGAATACACAATATGATAAACAAACTATTAGTCATAATCTTTGCCTTCACCTTGTGCAATAACGCCAATGCTAAATGCAATGCCGATTTGTTTGCCGACAAAGTAAACATCAGCATTTGGATAAACGACATCTTTTTCGAAAGTAACTTTACAATTACCGAAAATCAACTTGTTTACAGTCGAAAATATTGCAACGTTGAAAAACAGAAATCAAACAACAACGGGAAAATACGCAAGATTGTTTTAGACAACGATTCGGCTAAAACATGTATCGAATACGCAAGAAATCTGTTCTTCGAACACAATAGACATCTCGTAAGAAGCACGAAATCAGAAGAGAAATCATACGATACGCCAATAATCAAAATAACCTACTACAAAGGAAAAGACATCATACTAAAAAAGTGTTTTCTGTATTCAGAAAAACTTGCAGAATACGACGAACAGTTCACCTTTATGTACCAGTTTTTCAATTCGGTAATAAATAAGGAGAACAAAATTGTCGGCTACAAAGAAAGTGAGTTTTTCTGGCTTGAATATGACAATATTGACATGTTTCAGCAAACAGAAATAAACCGCAAAACTCAAGAGGTTTTCAGCAATGATTCATACGGAACAATACTAATCTTAAAAAAGTTAGCAGAATACAAAGAAGAACTCAACAAAAAATACAACAAGAAAAGGTTCAATTCGGCAAAACGAATTAAGCATAAAATCCAGAAAACAAGAAAGAAAAACCTTAAAAAACAAAAAAGATATTACAACAGAAACATAAAGAATCTGTCGCCAACAACATCTGTATAAAAACCGAAAAATCCATCATCACAATTCTTCAGTTTGAATTTTGATGATGGATTTTCAGCCTTTTCTTCGAGAAGAAATCAAATCTCGAAATCGAGGCACGAACGCTGAACGGTGTAAGGTCGAACCTTTCCGTTTGCCACGGCAACATGCTCAGGATGAACGGCATAGCCCTTCAACGCCTCTTCCGACTCAAGCGTACTATCGAGCATAACATCGGCATTCGACGAAGCCAGACGGCCGTCGATGTTAACCTTCACGTCAATAAGTCCCGGAACCTTGCCGACCAAGCCTTCGAGTCCTTCCTTTATACCTTTCTTAACACTCGACTTCTCCTCTTCTGAGAGTTCGGGACTCAATGTCCACAAAATTATATGCTTTACCATAATCTTATATTTTAATTTGTTATTTGTGAAAATTACATCTGCAAATGTAAGAAAAAAATTAACATCACGCAGCACTTTCGGCTTATGATGTTACGTCAAATCGGCTTTAATTCACCTATATTCGTTGTAAACCTTCACTAAATATACGGCTTATGTGCGGCTTGCTTCTCCGAACCTTCTCCGTACCTTCCCCGTAGCTTCCCCGTTCCTACCCCGTAGCTACTCCCTTACCATCCCCTTACTTTCGGCTTACTAACGGCTTACCATCGGCTTGGCATCGGCTTACTTCAATATAGCTTGCCTCAATGTAAAATCTATCTTGATGTGAATTTGCAACTTTCTCTACTAAAGAAATTGTCAATTGTCAACTGTCATTTGTGGATTGCTTAAATTTTTTCAACTTTCAAGTTTCAATTCTCAACTAAGCAAATTATCAATTGTGAATTGTAAACCTATCGGCGTTTTTGCCTTTCACTTGCAAGAATTATTGCATACTTTTGCAACCAGAAAACAAAAAAAACAAATACATTATGCACGAAATTATTCACCTCATCAACGAGATGTCGCCCTACCTTCTTCTGGGCTTCCTTCTTGCCGGACTGATGCATTCGTTTATTCCCGGCTGGTATTACACAAAGTTTCTTGCCAAGAAATCGTTCCGAAGCGTTATAAATGCCGCTCTCTTCGGCATTCCGCTGCCGCTCTGCTCGTGCGGAGTAATTCCAACGGCAATGTCGCTGCGCAAGGAAGGAGCATCGAAAGGCGCGGTAGCCTCGTTCCTAATTGCCACCCCGCAGACGGGAGTAGACAGCATAATTGCCACATTCAGTCTGATGGGACTACCTTTTGCCATTGTGCGCCCAATAGCCGCCCTTCTGACTGCCGTTTTTGGAGGAGCAATGGTAAATACAACCGATGACAGCAAGGAGAAACCTGTAGAGACAAGCGATAAACACAACGACCACAAACACGAGGGATTTATTGATAAACTGCGCGAGGCTCTGGAATATGCATACATCGAGATGATGGAGGACATTGGCAAATGGCTTGTAATCGGTCTTGTAATAGCCGGACTGATTACAGTCTTCGTCCCAGCCGAAATGTTTGCCATCTTCAACGGAAACACGCTCGCATCTATGCTATTGGTTCTGTGCATCGCCCTTCCAATGTACCTGTGTGCCACCGGAAGCATTCCGATTGCCGTGGCTCTGATGATGAAGGGGCTTACTCCGGGCGCGGCACTCGTTCTGCTGATGGCAGGTCCGGCATGCAACTTCGCATCGATGCTGGTAATCCGAAAGGTGCTTGGCGTGCGCACTCTCATCACATATCTGGCATCAATAATCGTCGGCTCGATAGCCTTTGGATATATGATTGACTATCTTCAGTTTAACGGAATAGTCAATTTTCTCGAGCATCTCACCTATCAGCAGGCTTGCTGCGCCGAAGGCGACGGCTGGTTTGAGTGGGCTTGCACCATTCTGATGATTCTGATGCTGATAAATGCCATCGTTCTGCCAAAACTCGGACTTCGCAAGGCACACCACTGCCATTGTCACGACGGGCATCATCACGATGAGGACGGCTATTCGTGCGGATGTGAATCTGACGAGTGTCACAGCGAGCAGAATGTAGTAAAATATATTGTTGAGGGCATGAACTGCAACCACTGTCGCATGAATGCAGAGAAGGCTCTACAGCAAGTCGAGGGCGTTGAGAGCGCAACGGTAGACTTGACTTCGAAAGAGGCTGTAGTTAAGGGCTCTGCCACCGAGGAACAACTCAAACAAGCCATCGAAGCAATAGGCTTCGAACTGAAAAAGGCATAAAAAACGACCTCCGCACAAAGTTTCAATCTATTGTGCGGAGGTCGCTTTTTGCTTCTGAAACAAATATCAAAGTCTGAAATAAACGCCGAACATCAGAGACGATTTCATATCGAATTCGAAATTGTTCTGATTGCTTTTGTCGTCTGAAAACTTAGTTCTGGAATAAACATAACTGAGATTGCCGAAATGAGCCTCAACCGAAACGAAATCGGCCAACTTATAAAAAATTCCCGGACAAACAAACACGCCAAAGGTGTTTATCTTTGGTTCATACACCTCGAAACGAGTTGAACTATAAGAATATCCATCGGCGTTGTATGTAAATCCTTCTTCAAAATACGGAACATCAATTCTGCCTATCTCGGTTACTCCCTTAACCGTGCTTCGGTTGTATGCAAATCCGCCATCTACAAAAAATGTTACCTTGCCAGCATTTGCAAACTTGTATCGTGCAAAAGCTTGAATATCATAAGAATATATTTTCTGATTGGTTTTATCCCAAAACGGTCATTAGAAAAAATAAGTAGCAAAATGTAAGTTGGTTTAATTATTCAGAGTCAATCATTAGTACTTTTTGCTTATATTTTATAGGCTCTGGATACTTATCTGAACATTATGTAAGGCAAAATTTCTAATGACCGATTTGGGTTTATGGTACTCGAAACTGTTTATTCCATTATCTACATAAATTTCAGAACTCAACTTCGGATTTGTACGACTATATCCAACGGCAGCACCAACCGACCATTTTTCGTTCAAATCGAAGAGAATTTCGGGTTTGCTGATGAAACTCTTACTATCGTCGGAATAACTATATCCCAACTCGCCACCAAGCCATACCTGAGCTTTCGCAGTTGCGGCAGACAAAACGACAAACAATGTAAGGATGATTTTTTTCATGATAAAAGATTTAAAGCAAAATCGCCATCATCCGTTTCTTCTGAAAGATGATGGCGATTTGCATATGCTTTTACTGATTATTTCGAATTAGAACTTGAAGTAAACACCGAAAGTGAATGCAGATGCAGCCTTCAAATCAAATGAATTAGTCTTTGATTCAACACCGCCACCAACATCAGCTTTTCTGAACATATAGCTCAAATCACCAAGGTGTGCATCGAAGCAAACATTGTCGCTAATCTCGTATGAAAGACCCGGCTTAAAAAATACTCCATAAGTTTCTGCATTATCCAATTCACTTCCATTGAAATGCTCTGACTGATAACGAACGCCACCATCAATGAAGAACTTTACATCACCAGCCTCAGCAAACTTGTAACGAGCAAATGGATCGAAAGACCAAGTATTAGTTCTCTCATTATCATTATGATAGAAGCCAACACCAATACCAAGAGACCAATTTTCATTCAAGTCGTAAACCAACTCAGGCTTGAAAGTAAATGTCTTATTCTCATAAATTTTTTCAGACAAATCACCCTTTTCACGCTCTGTCTTAGTGCTATAAAAACCAAGTTCACCACCGACCCAAAGCTGAGCCTTTGCAGTTGTTGCAGCAAGTGCGATAACTGCCATCAAGAAAAATTTCTTCATGTTAATTGTTTTTAATAATTTAACAAATCCTTTATATTTTGCTCGGCAAAACTAAAGCATAAATGACAAATATCAAGTATTCGATACGCCAAAACATGCTTTACAACACATTTTCTTGACAAATATCAAAAAACTGCGCAAAAAAGGTCGGCATCTACAAAAAAGCCGACCTTTTATTCTGTTTATTCAATTTTAATGTTACGAATTAAACACAATTCTTCCACAAAACAAACGATTATTTTGTATAAACGCTCTCGATTTCAACGATATACAGAGTATGGTCTGTTCCGCCAGCATTGGCGTTGTAGAACTTCTTGTACAACTCGGCATCGGCAAAATCAGACTCAATCATATCCGTAGCGAAGAGTTTTCGACAGCAGACAGTCATTCGCGCCTCATCGAAAGTCATTGTTCCATCCTCGAGTTTCAACGGAGTAAGTCCGGCAAGCGCAACCTTGTCGCTATCTCTTCCGCTCTTACTTCCGCAAATCTGCAATGCTTTTCGGTATTCTTCGGCATAGAACGAAAGCGTAAGACGGCTGTTCTGCTCGATAAACTGGTGAGTGTATCGCTCCTTGCGCACGAAAAGGAAGGCAACCGGTCTGTTCCAAAGCCAGCCCATTCCGCCCCACGAAGCCGTCATGGTGTTAAAGTTGCTGCTGTCGCCAGCGGTTATCAGCATCCAGTCCTTATTTATAAGGTCGAACACGTTTTCTTTTGCAAGAACCTCAAAATTTAATTTGTTCATAATAAATTCATTGTTTTTCGTTATTCGTTGTGCAAAAATAGTCATAAAATCGGTGCATCCATAACTCCGCGAGCCATTTGTGTGGCAAAACGCCGCAATTTGGCACAAAAAAAGCACCCAACCGACAAATAAATAAAATTATTTTATATTTTTGTAGCCGATATGTTTAATTATTAACAAATTGAAGAAACAAAATGAAGACAATAAAGAAACTGATGATGCTGCTTGTTGCGGTATTCTCACTAATGACATTCTCGGCATGTGATTCCGACACAACCACAAGATGGGAACTCGAAGGTGTTTGGACTGGCGACTTTGCTATGCAGCTTTATCTTGGAGGTCATTACAGCAAAGAAGCTTACAAGACAACTCTTTATTTATACGACAATAGAGAAGGTAAACAGGTTGACTATTACAGAATAGGTAATACCTCAACCATCGACACAAACTACTTTACTTGGGATGTAAGAGGCGGCAGAATCATAATGAATTATGATGACGGCACAATGCGCGGACAAACAGTAACAATAAGCAGTTATACCTTGTATAACGGATATTGGGAAGGCATCGTTGATAATCAGCATTTTAAAATGTTTAAAGAGGCCAGCGCATACGACAGCTACTACGATAGCTATTACGCAAAACAGCGCAACAATACATCACTGCAATCAGCAGAGGAAGAATAAGACAAAAACTCCTTGCAGAAGCGATTTTTCTGCAAGGAGTTTTTTACAAATTACATCTGCGGATTATTCGCAGGGCAAGACGCCAAAACTTATTTGCCTTTTACTGGTTTATAAACAGAATACGCTTCACTCTTATAAACAAGATAATAACTATCATTATACGATTTTACAAATCTAAGTTCTGAATTCTCGGCATCGCTCGAATAATGTTCAACAATAACTATCGGTAATTGTTTGTTTCGGGCATAAGCCTTCTGCATCTCATTATACACTCTGTCTGCCGAATGCCAATTCCTAACTCTCAGCACAAATGGGGATACCGACGCATAGTTTACAATATACAAATCGGAAGTAGAAGGAACAGCAAGACACTTATCCTTGTCGATATATTGACTTATAGTATTGAGTTCGGAATACTGCTTAAACTGCTCTTTAGTGATTTTTATTCCACCGATGGTTTTGTTATCTATTTCATATTGCTTACCGCTAACAGTATTCTGAATATTATCTCCAACTCTATAGACAAACAAAAGGAAGAATAATAAACAGAATAACTTTGCAGACATCAAATTATATCGTCTTATTTCGTTAACTATAACATATACAACAAGCGGAGTTGACAGGTATAGCGCATAATATCCTACGGTTTCCAGATACATATCAGAACCTAAAGGTATTACAAAAATCATATAGATTATGCTCAGACAAACGAATGCCGACTTTAGGTCACGATTACGGTATAAATAGCACAATAATGCTAAAACGTGGACAGAGTACAGAAAGACAATCCAACGTACACCATAGAACAAGAAAAGCACAGATGCACCAAAAAAGGAAACCAAAAGCCAATTTGAATAACTTTTAAAACGAACATCAATAAATCGCAACAGAACCCAAAACAAACCTAACGCACCTCCGTATATTACAGTCATCTTTAAGAAATACAAAACAACCAGAATCATAGAAGCCATATTATGAGACTCTGCACCAGACTCAGCAACACCAGCGAGCGATTTTAGTCCTACAATATAAGCACCAAAATGCCCCAAAGACAACATCAACATTATTACGACAAACACTCCAACAAGTGTGCCGCAGAAGAAAGCCTGCAGATGTTTTCTTATTGATTTTTTACAAAAGAAACAGAACAAAACAAGAAGGAAACCCAATCCTAAATATACCAAGTTAGGCGTTCTTACAAAGATATTTATTCCTACAAGGAACCCAGATATTGCAATTTTCCTATACGAGCCTTTTTCAAATCCGTTGACAAAAAAGTATAAAATCCATACGGCAAACGTTACAGACAGCGAATCGTAATAAAATTCCATTTGTCTATCATAAAAACATACTACAGGAATTAGTAAACTCAACATAAGTATTTTATTCGTCATTATGTTTTTGTACAACAGACAAAGTCCCAAAAGCATAATAGTATCACTACATACCTGCAAAAAGCGCAATCCTAACAATTCATTTTCATTCCATACAGACAAAAAAACATGTCCCAACAAGTTCGCCATATAGAAGTTTTGAGTAAACGGCATCGCATCGGCATTATTCAAAAAAAGCTTATAAGATAGAATATAATAAATTGAATCACCACATATTTTCCAGTATGGCAACATTACTATCTTAAACAAAAATATAAGAGCAAATACGAATATCAAGAAATAATTCTGCTCAATAAATCTTTTAAAAACTGTCATTTTCAACTCGCAAAACTAAAACAACCGTTTATAAAATACAACAATATTAAGAAACAGCGAAACTGAAAAAGTCAGAAACAATGCCTCGGTTTTAGCAAAGAGACTTCCGCTGTTATTCAAGCAAAATACAAGATGGGCTTTATTTGCCTCAACAGCCTTTATGTAATCGCGTTTCTGTGTTTTATTCATCATTGGACAATCGCATGTCCATATCATATTGGCAATGTCAGCTGCAAACTTCAAAAAACATCTGTCTTTCTTGTATTCGTACAGTTTTATAGCAGAATCGACAACGGCAAACAAACTATACGGTTTACGCTCGTTGAACTTGTTTGTTATCGATGTTTTCTGAATAATATACTCGTATATTGATTCAGGAACATAAGTTATTCTCTCGGCATAGCCGAACAGTTTCAGTCCAAATTCAACATCGTCAGGAACAACGCCGTCGGTAAACGAAATGTTATGTTTTTTTAGATACGAAGCAGAAATTATATTCCTCCATGGACAAACAACGTAGTTTTTCTTGAAGAAATTTACGCCATTTATGCTTTTTGAGGCTGGCATATCTCTTTTTTCCACAACTAGTTCGTCGGGATAATGAAATCTGGCATCGAAGGTTATGATTTCTTGGTCGGGATAGTCAGATATGGCTTTCAGAGCAACTGCCAGACTGCCGTCTGAAACATAGTCGTCGCCATCGAGAATCCACAGATACTCGCCTTTGGCAACAGACAATCCTGTATTCTTGGCGGCACAAACGCCTCCGTTATGCTCGTGGCATACCAAGCGAATGTTTCTGCCAGAATGTCCTGAAATATAATCGGAAATAACTCTTACAGACGCATCCTTAGACACATCATCAACTACAATGACTTCAACATCGGCATTGTTCGTATCATCGAGCTGTTTAACCACGCTGTCGATGCATCGAACTATCACAGCCTCGAAATTATAGCATGTTATTATTACAGACAGTTTCATTGGTTACAAGTTGAATTTATTGATTACACGCAGGGCAAGACGCCAGCCAAACAACGATTTCAGAATCGTCAAGGTTCTTCTTTTGGGCAGAATGAACGAAAGTTCGTTTTCGCGCAATCCGTCGAAGAATACCCGCTCTACATCCTTCGAAAACGGATAATTCTCGTATAGCCAATATCCGTAGCCACGAGATATGGCATTTCTGTTCTCTTCGGTATTCTGATAGTCGAGAATCATCTTGGCTATGCCTTTGAAGGTTGAAATATACGATGCCAACGCTTTTTCATTCTTGTTTCGGCTAACCGTACCCTTGCGCTGCCTCCAAATGGCATATTCATTCTTGCCAGAGAAAAGCATCTTGTCGGCAGCATTGTACACACGAGAAAAAAACTCGCCGTCCTGATTCTTCAGTACGCTCTCATCCCATCTGCTAACAGAATCGACAATATGACGCGGAACAAGATGGCAGTGAGGACATCTGAATCCAGCTCCAGTCCAAATGCCAACAAGCATTTCAATACCCGGAACAAAATCGTGGTCGATGGTTGTAGGAGGCTGCCACAATCTGCCATCCGCCTCGAGCATATAGATTGGAGAAAAGGCGGCAGAATCGTTTGTTCCTCGCTGCATTATTGCATCCATCAGCGACTGGATGTGTCCTTTTGTTATAAAGTCGTCGGCATCGTGAAACATCACGTATTCGCCGCGGCTCATCTCGAAAGCATAGTTCCGTGCCGAATTTCCGCCCTTCTTCGGATTTGTGTAAAGGCGGACTCTGTCCGACAGAAATCTCTGCACCACCTCGACCGAATTATCGACAGAATGGTCGTCAACAACGACAATCTCAATATTCGGATAAGTCTGGGCGAGGCAACATTCTATCGTCTCGGCAACAAATCCCCCAGAATTGTAGAGAGGAATCAATATGGATACTAAAGGTAATTTTTCCATGTTGTCAGATGTTGTACCCGTCTCTTCTGCAATTGTCATCAAAATCAGAATCCAAGTCTGGGAAAGAGTGGTTGAACGGCTGACTCAACCTAAAAATAAAGTTGCTTCGCCATTTGTTAAGCAGAATTTTAAACGGACTCATATTCTGCCCGTCATCCAGCATCAGAACTGGCAGATGCTTTATTTTCAATCCGTTATGCTGGCAATAAAGCGGCAGCAGAATCTCGCCCATAAAGCCGTATGTGCGTTTCTGGAAAGGATAATCAACCACCTTTATATATCGTTCAAGTTCCTCTAGCATCGGGAAAAGCCATTGGCAATAATCCTCGAAAATTTCCTTTCGGGTGAAGAACATATTGTAGGCAATCCATCGATTGTCCATGCACCAGAATTTGTGGATGCTCTCCTTGTATTCAGGATGATTTTTCAGCAGAATTCTGCCAAGCAGATGATATTCTTCGGGAAGATGCGCCTTTATGTAACACTCCGAAACAGATTCGTTCATGTACCACGGATTTGGAAGAATGATGTCGTAGTTGCCAAGCACCTCGTCAGGATTCTGCCACGTTTTTTGCAATTCGCAGAAATCTTCTACCGACATGTGCCTTACATAGTCGATTTTCGAAGTTTTTTTTGAGAAATCAAAATAGCGACGATAGTGAGCCAGACCGACATAATCATAATCCTTCAGATTCTTCCATGCCCAATAAAGTCCCGTCAATTCGCAATAATTAGGATTCTTGCTACTGATGTTGTCGCCCGTATCATCGCCGTCAAATCCAAGATTTACAGACGATTGAGCCTTACCCACCTGCAAAGGACGGAACACATCGTTGCTCAGAACAAAATCGTTTTTGTGAGCACAAACTATTATTTTGCTTTTTACCATAATTGCAAATGTAACTCTTTTATTTCACTTTTGAAAGCAACGAGAGAATTTTGTCCTTACCCGATGCCGACAGAGGTTTCAGCAACGCCAAAAGTCTGAATTTCTTGTTCTGGCAAGATGAAACCGAGTCTCCAAAGATTTGCCAGAACAGATTGTGAAGTCTGATTCTTTCATCGGGACTCAACTGCTTGATTTCATGAAGGTAGCAAGCCGTTGCCATATCAACTTCAGCCCTCAGAATCTCGGAATAATATTCATCAGAAAATAGTTCTTTGTAACGTGCAAAAGTCAGACTCAAACCACGAAGCGTGTAATAATATGTGTAGTCGTTCTTTGGCTGCAAGAAGAAATAGTGATAATGGCACTCGGGCAACATTCTGATGCTCTGCACATGCTTCATGTAGTGCGTAATAAACTCCATGTCCTCCTGACATTTCATGTCCTCGCGGAAGCGGATTTTATTGTTTTCGATGATACTTCTCTTGTACATCATAGTCCACAAGTAGCCGAGTTGATTGCGTTTGTAAAGCATGAACAGCGCGCTCTTCAAGTCGCCTTTCTGCAAAGACGCCTCGCGAACCTCGTCGAAATCGAAGGTCTTTGAATACATTTTGCCGTCCATGTGCCAGAACCTTCCTTGAACGAGAACGTCGCTGTCGGCAATGTTTCCGATGAAAGCCGAAAGATAAGTAGGCTCAAGAATATCGTCGGCATCGACAAAACAGATGTATTCGCCTCGTGCTTTGTCGAGTCCTGTGTTTCGTGCTGCACTCGCGCCTCGGTTTTCCTGACGAATATAGACAAACCGACTGTCGGCAGCGCTGAAATCACGACAGATGGCAGGACTTCCGTCGATGCTGCCGTCATCAACCAGAAGCACCTCAAAATCCTTAAAATTCTGAGATGCCACCGATTCGAGGCACTCCTTCAGTCGCGCCTCTGCCTGATAAATCGGGATTATAATGCTTATTTGCAGCATCGCCTTATCTTGTTTACAATTTTCTCGCCGATTCTCCACAGCGGATAGAAAAACGGATAGTAGTTCCTAATCTTGTAACCGATGCCCGATGAATGCTCGGTCCAGCTTCCGTTGCAGAGGTGAATAGCATAACTTTCTTTCGAAAGCATGAGTGCATTTCCGACGAAAATATCGGATTTGTAAATGTGCATATCATCGGCGAGATGCTGTTCTTCGTCAACGTAACGATAGCCGTATTTTTCCATCTGCTTGGTAATGTACAAACCTATGACCAAATCGCACGTTTTGTTTACATCGAATGTCTGCTGATTGTAGAAATCGAGGCAATTCTTCAGAAAAGACAATCCTGCCGACGCCCCCATGATAGCAGCCTGAACACCGAATCCCTTCACGCTCTCGTCGGTCGTATTCCTGCCTTCCGAATCGAGTTTCTTCGCCTCGACATCGTTATACACGCCCGGGTTTATCTCGTGAGAAGTGAAGAAGTTGCAATCGAGAAACTTATCGAAATTCCGGAATACTCTGACATCAGAATCCATATAAATTCCGCCTTCGGTGTAAAGGGCATAAAGTCTGATGTAATCGGCAACAAAAGCCCACTTGCGAGCCTTGTAAGCCTCGCGGACAAACGGAACGCTGTCGAAATCGAAACTATCGGAATCCCAGACTTTTATCTTGTAATCGGGCAGAAATTCCTTCCATGTGTCGATACATCTCTTGATAAAAGGCGGATATTCCTCACCGCTAAACCAGCACAAGTGTATTATTTTCGGAATCATATTTCAATAGAACATGGTATGGCTACCATCGAATTTATATTTCAGATTTTTATTTCGCTCGCCAATCTGCCTTGCCGGAACACCGCCGACAAGCATGTAAGGCTGAACATCTTTCGTAACTACGGCACCGGCAGCAACAACCGCTCCCTCGCCAATCTCCACTCCCGGCAGAATGGTTACATTCGGACCAATCCACGCGTATTTGCCGATTTTCACACGTTTCGTGCCCGGCGAACAAGCAAACATCGGGTCGTTATAGTCGTGCTGCTCCGTCCATATTCTAACGTCGGTGCTGATGTTTACCTGTTCAGCAATCTCAATGCCATTGCGCGCATCGAGCAAACATCTGTCGCCCACAACCGTAGCCTCGCCAATCTTCAGTCGCGACGGACAACGGATTTCCGCTCTGTAATAAATAACAACATCTTCCGCCAACTGAATCATATACAGATGTTTATAAAGAAATCTGCGGATATAATGCGACGGAATAAAGCCAATTTTAATTATCAGATATTTCTGGCTATACGACTGTACAAGAGTGATTAAGAAGTGCTTTACCAATGATTTCCTTTCTTGCTCGGCACATTGAGGCGCGCTCGCAGAACCGTTGTTTCCGTCGTCTTGTGGCATATTGGCAAACATCCGGCTTTCGCGCTTATTATAAAGCCATACAATAGGCAGCGACAAGACGAAAACGACATACGGCATCAGCCACAAGAATGCGACGGCGGCACACAAATATATCATGAAATCCTTAATCTTAATTATACATTCTCCCATTCAGAAGTTTCTTCATTATACTTTTTTATAATCCTTGCCGGATTTCCGGCCACTACGCAAAAATCCGGAACACTATGCGTAACGATGCTTCCGCCACCGACAACGCAATGCTTACCAATAGTAACGCCCGAATAAATCTGACATCCCAAGCCAAGCCAACTGCCCTCGCCTATTCTCACAGCACCCTTAGAAACGATAGGCTGCTCGTTTATCGGTTTTGTTATATCAACATAGTCGTGGTCACGGTCCGAAATATGAACATTTGGAGCAAAAAGCACATTGTCTTCTATCGTAACTTCAAAACTACATCCTATCCGGCAAGCCTCGCCAATGCGAACATTGTTGCCAATCTTCAGAATAGGCGGCTCGGAAGAACCGGGCTTGCAAGCCGACACACACAATTCAACATCACGACACAACTGCACGTTCTCTCCCATCTCAACATTTTCGGGATGCGAAACACGCACATTCCTCCCTAAAAATGTTGAATGATGCGACTTTCTGAACGGTTTCAGAAACCACCAAAGTCTGACGAGATACGGAATGTGAGTTATACGATATTTCCAATTGCCCATAAGCGTCGTTATTACTTTCTTTTCCATAAATAAATTTGTGTATCAATGGAATTACATTTCAACATAAAAACGAAATTAAAACTTCATCTTTTATGCAAAGAAAACAAATTATTTATTAATCGCAAAGATTTTTGCTTAATGCCCTCAACAAAATACATTATCACCAAAGGAACTGCAATACCAACAATAGTATATGCACAACACCACAAAATGCCATTGTAGTTAAGAATGACTGTAAAATCAGACATATTTTTAATTGTGAGATCGTCGTAAATCAGAATTTTTACAAAACTTACCAACTTGAAAGCCAAAATATGCAAAGCTAAAATATACAGAGAATCATTGCCCAATATGATAAAAATACGCTTTAACCTTTCCGTTTTGCAAATTCGCTTTGACACATAATAAACAAGATACATACCGAGAATAGTTACAACCATATACTGCCAATAGCCCCAGAAATCCTGAGACACAAAACTCAAACCACGAAAACGTGAAAATACAATCAGCAATGCAAAGCTGAACAATGCAACAAAAGCGTTCATCTTGATTTTTTCTTCGTATCGATGCCACATCTCACCTACAAACAAAATATAAACAAGAACAAACGAAGATTCTAAATAAAAATCCGTTCTGAATGCGCTTTCAAGCAAAAACACTCCGAAGAACATTGAACAAGCGACAAAAACCGTTAGCAAAAGATTTTCATACTTCGGCTTTAAGAGAAAAACAGCATATCGGATTACAAAATATACAGCAAGGCACATTATGGCACTGATTATATACCAAAATGGCATTAGCAGCAATTCCGAAGGAACGAGTTTGCACACAACAAAGCATCTTCGGACAATATCAGACAAAGAATATTGGTTTTCATAAATATGTAGACTTGCAAGAAAATTATGCAGTAAGATAAATGCAATCTGCCACTTTACAAACGTCAGATACAACCCTTTAAATTTTCTTTTCACAAAATCCATTGGATTTTCGAGATATTCCTTTTTGAAAAAATATCCCATTGAAAAGTAGAATACAGAAATATGGAACAAACTGAAAAAAATGAACAGCCATGCAGGACATCCACTATGAAATATCACAATCATAGATATTGCCAATCCTTTCATTACAGAAAGAACTTCGTTCGACTTTTTCTTGCTCATAATCCTACTTTTAGAAGAATTTTTGCTACGAACGACAAAATTTTCGCCACACAACTTTCACCATCAATATTATTCATTATAGAATGAAATCTGTCGATAGAAGAATTGTATCTTTCCTCATATTCGCGGACAATCGGCTGCGGAAAAAGTTGTTGCATAACGCTGTGTTCCTCGGCAAGTCTTGTGTCTTCGTTGTAACTTACACCATTCAAATCGTATTTGGCAACGATTATATTGAGATGCTGATACAAACGCTCGTTTTTTACAAGTTCTTGCAACCAGAATTTCCAGTCGGCACAGATCTTCAAAGTTTCATCATACGGATTATCAAGCAGCAACTGCCTTTTTATGAATGCAGACTGATGATTTATGCCGATATACACTCTCCAAAGTGTGATGTATTCAGGAGCATAGGCATAGCGGTTTTCAGACTCGTTTTTGTAAAAATATGTATTTCCAACGGCGATGTCGACGCCATCTTTCAGTTCCTTAGCCACGCACTCCAGAACATCGTTGGAATAAAACGAATCTCCCGAATTCATAAATATACAATATTCGCCCGATGCATGCTGAACGCCCTTGTTCTGTGCATTATACACGCCCTTGTCCGGCTCGCTAACACCAAAAGTTATGTACTTTCCGTACTCTTCGAGCAAAGCAGCACCGCCATCTGTCGAGCCGCCGTCGATAACTATCAGCTCATAGTCGGTAAAAGTCTGGCATACAACGCTGTCGAGCGTTTTCCGAAGCCCTTCCTTGTTATTGAAATTTATGGTTATTATCGAGAATTTTTTCATTCTATAAAATATTCTTGTTTCTGTTCATCGAGTCTGATGCGCTTGCCGTTTTCGAATAAATCAAGCGAAACAATCTTCGAAAAAGACTCCTTATCGACATTTATTTTCTCGCTGAGAATCAGACATAACGGAACGTCGCCATAGAAAGATGCCCACTGCGAATAACTGCTAGGAGGTCCGATGATAAGGTCGCATCTGCTAAGAGCGTACAAATCGGTTATTCCATCGGATTTTTCAATCATGAACATATCGCAAGCATCTTCGGAAATACAGAATTTCTCGTTCGAACAAATAAAAAATCGGATTTTCTGGCCCTCATATAATGCGCGAATCTGCTCGACGATACGCAGATAACATTCGTCAGAAAAATAATATTTTCCGCCAAGATAGGATTTGTAATCGCCTCGCCTGATGTGAACTCCGACCGTTATGCCATCGAAATCATCGAAATATTTGCCGACCTTCGAAACGATTGACTCGGCAGGTCGGAGAAGTTTAACAATTTTCGGTTTCTGCTCCGAGATAAAAGATTTGTCGTTACGATGCTGCCATCCGTCTATAAAAGAAAGAAGTTTCACCTCATCGAGATTTCGCAAATCTTTCTTTATCTCTAGATTAAATTTTTCAGAAAAAGTGATGAATCTCCACGCAAGGAAAGTCGGCTCGGGACTGTCATTCGAGAGCATGAAACGCAACATTCCGCAGCGTTTTAGATGCGGGAACGCATCGACATATTTCTTGCTGGCAAAGAAAACGTACATTCTTTGCTGACGGTGCAATGCGTAGGCAAGTGCCGGAACGAAAGCCCACAGGCGGTTGCACATCTGTGCGTAATGTTTAACGTAGAGTAGCATCTGCTATTATATTTTATGACAAACCATTTTATAGACTTCGGCAAGTTTCTGCGCCGATTCTTTCCACGAATAATTATTCAAGGCTTTGTGTCCTTTGTCAATTAAAGCTTGTTTCTGTTCGTTCTGCAAAGTTAAGAAATTTCTCAGACATTCCGTCAAAGTGTTTTCTTTTTCGTTGAGAGAAAAATACATCGCTCCGTCTTTTGCAATCTCTGGAAAGCAACTTGCATTGTTCAGCAAAACGGGGCAACCGCATCGCCATGCCTCTAGAATTGGGATTCCGAAACCTTCGTAGAGCGACGGATAGATGAAACATTCGGCATTGACATACAATGTTGCCAGTTCGTCGGCCGAAACGAACATCTGATGTACTCTGTCCTCTATTCCGTGTTGTCTGAACAACGTCATTTCATCGGCAGAGAAAGGCGTTCCGGTGCAAACGATATTCAGATTCTGACGTGCGCGCATAATCGGCAGCACAGCCTCGATGAAAGGCACAAAATTCTTGTACGTCCACCGACTTCCGACATACAAAATGTATGGATATTCAATCGGCTTGTCCTTTAGCGAATACGACGACAAAGCCTTCGGCGCACCATGATAAATTACAGTAATTTTATCCTCGGGAATGCCATAAAGTTCAATCACATCTTTCTTTGTATTCTCACTCACAGCCACGATGTGGTCGGCTCTCTGAGCGAGTTCCTTCTTGCGTCTCATCTCCAAACCAGAGAGCGGAAACATCTCTGGATATCTCTCCATAGCCATGTCGTGAATCGTTACAACAAGAGGCTTGTCCCCCAAATAAGGCAAGAAATAATCATCGAAGAACGTTGGATGAAACACGTCGAAATCACCTTTTTTCAGCAAATCTATGCAGATGTCTCTGTCCATAAGATATTCGTTCAGTTTTGTTTTCTGAGCTTTGTACCTCAACGTTCTGTATAATATTTTGCAAGAAAATGCTTTCCTGTAAAGGTGTTCTATCGGCATCATGTAGACATTCTCACACATGGAAGCACCCACAACAGCCTCAACATCATCCGGAAGACAATGAATCAGTTCGGCGAAACAACGCGATACTCCACCGTGTGTCTGCATCTGAAATGCCTGAAAGTCAAACAAAATCCTTACCATATCACCAACCTAAAATTAGTTTTCTGTGTTTGAATGATGGAGCAAGATATATTAATCCAACTGTAACACTCACAACTACAAAGAATGTCAACAATACATATAGTGAATAATAATCTTTCAAGACTATTAATGATGTAACATCAACCAATCTATACCAAACATTCAATATAATAAAATGAATCATATAAATAGCCATGCTATGTCTTCCTATATAAAGGAATATTTTAGAAGGCATTTTTGAAGAATATTTGCGATAAACGAATTGCAATAAATACATAAATGCCACAGAAGACGCCAACCCTACTATAATTCTATATACACACGGCTTTATTATTGCAAAATTAAAAAGTAACCTACCATTTTCAAAATACAAAAACTCAAGTCCGCATAAATAAAAATACGAAGTTCTATTCCAATAAGGAATAAGAATACAATACAATGCCAACATGGTCACTGTCACCAATTTCCAATGCTTGTTAATAGTATTTTTATACAAACTGAAATAATATCCTGCAATATAAAACGGATATATAAACTTAACCCATCTCAAATCATTAACAGGCAATGCAAATAAGAGAAGAATAGAAATCAATACAACAAAAGCACTTTTTTCTTTAATTTTATTTGCACCCCATAAGCACAGTATCGACAAAAATAAAGAATACAAGAACCAGTATGCTAAAGGAGAATACAAAAAATATTTAATAACCCCTTCCAAATCAGCATTTTCTCCAAATATAAATTTGCCTACTGTATTTGTAACAACTCCACTCCAAAAAATCGACGGAATTATCAATTGTGAAAAACGCTTCTTGAATACATTCCAGAAAGACATATTCAACGACTTTGCCACGAATAGTCCAGAAACGAAAGCAAACATCTGCATATGAAACGAATATATAAACACAAATAATGGCATGTCTAAGTAATATGCCCCTTCTTGAGGCATACTATATTGCACGGAATGTCCTAAAACGACAAACAATATCAGAACACACTTTATAAAATCTATTGAATCATCACGCTTTTGCATTTTCATTTCACTTCGTAAACATCAAAATTTGCATTCATATCAAAATCTACACTATATACCATCTTAAAACGACCTTTCTTCACATATTCAGTAATAAAGTCGCAATATTTCCTTCGGTAATAGTCTGAAAAAACAATACGAGAATTTTTATTCAAAGAAACAGAGTCATTAAGCATTTTTAGTTCAAACCCATTAGCTTTGTATTCAGGATGAAGCCAATAACTGACATATCTATTTATCTGATGCACATTATTCTTTGCCTCCTCATCATTCTCTCCATCGACATTGAAATAATAGATATCTCCTCTTTTTGAATACTCTCCCATCTCCCTATAGAATGGCGTAAAGAAAGCTCTGCATTTCTGATTTATCGAAGCTACAACCCATCCGCGTTTTGCCGAGATATAAAATATCGGCAACATACAGACAACACACGCAAGAATTCCTACATTACCAAACTTACTTTTAAGTTTCTCTTCAACTTTTCCTATCAGAAAAACGACATAAGGCGCAAGCAAAACAAAGCAAGGGTAGTAATAATAAGGACGCCAAAATGTAAGTATAAAATAAGCAGACATATAAGCATATGAAGAAACAAATGCAGCATCCACTATCGGATAATACTTACGTTCTTTAAAAAACTGAAATATCCTTACAGGCAAAAGGATAACCATCAGCCACAAAGCAGGAAAAACTTTAAAGGTAAAAACAACATTACTCAAAAACGGATTTGACTCTTGCTCCACATACTCCGTATCACCTGAAAACTGAATAAAAATGACATATAAACTCAAGAATACAACAGTACTTGCAATCATTGCAATATATGCCATTTTCTCTTGCTTATTCAGATGCTTTCTTCTGAATAAAAATTCAGTTATAGCAAATGTTAAAAGCACTCCAAACAACGGTTCTTTTGTATATGGAATATAAAAGACAAGCAAACAAAACAACAATATCTGCCAAGGACTTTTATTTTCTTTATGAAATCCTTGCAGCATAACTATCATAAGCAAGAGTTCGACTATTACAATTTTTTCTGGAAAAATTATATTCAAATAAACTTGTAGAACTTGATATAATAGCCATGAGAAAAAAGCAAATTTCACAAAACCACTTCCCTTAATCTTCAATAATAAAATAGAAGCTGAAAAAAACAAAAATGCAACCCAAATATAATGAGCCAATGGAGTCTCACCATACGGAATCAATACAAGAAAATTTGTATCAAAATGGTTACATGGAATAAAACGTCCCTTTCCTACATGACGCATCAATGATTCCGGTTGTCCAAGCGCAGTTGTATACAGCCATTCATAATCATCGCACGAACACCACGCGGCATTCTTTACAATGTAATACGCAAAAAAGGAGACAATCAGTCCATAAATGAAGTATGACACATAAGATGAATATTTATTTAACACCTGCATTTTTTATATTTTTATGAATATATAGCATCAAGTAAAAAAGAGGACGATTCTGCAACTTTCTCTTTTAAAAGCCGATTGCATTTTGAGTAGTCAATCTCAAAAGAAGCAACTTCGTTAAAGGTTCTGCCATCAGAAATGCATTTTTCCTCGATTTGCAAATCTGACAGTAAATTTAGAACACGAGCATTTCCGCCTGAGTGGATTCCCTTGAGTGGAACATAAACAAAATTCTTATGGAACAAAATTGAAAAAACAACTCCGTGAAAAGATGTCGTTATAACGATTTCGCTGTATCTTATCAACGAGAGCCATTTTGGAATTGACGGATAGACATATTTTGCGCCTTTCAAAATTTCACTTCCATCAAAATAACCGCTCGATGCCGTGGCTATCGCACTCAAACTATTCTCGTGACAAAACGCCAGAGTCTCGTCCCAACAAATCTCATCGGGAGATTCTATATTAAGTTGGTAGACAAAAGCATATCTGTCTGAAATCAGCCTTTTCTCTGCAAGATTTTCGAAGGCATTAGCACCCAACAATAAAGTCGGGTCTACAACTTTTGCAGCCTTTATTCCTACGCTTTTGCAAATCTCAACACCTTGTGTTTCGCGAACACTTACAGCATCAAAACGACTAAGATTTTCTGCCAATTTTGGCTTGAGATTTTCGGGATATTCGTTCATCGAGAAACTTGCAGCATAAGCAATGCGCCTCACATCCTCACCTCCAAAATCAAGATAGAATGCCAAATTCTCTGGTTTCGACAGCAATTGCGCCCACACCTGGTCGCTCCCTACAATATAGCAATCGGCTATCGGAGGATTTTTCTGTAAATCAGCCAGATTGTTATATGTTTCCGACATTTTTATATTTTTTTTCAGAAAGTCTTCGAATTTCCGTTTCTTTTCGTGTCGATATTTTTCAAATTCCTCGTTGGCGAGGCGTCTCTTTTCCACGCACATTCCAAACAACGACACTAAGGGATAAATTACATAGACTTTAAGAAGCATTTTCCACAACGAAGTGTACTGCCGTTCTGCCTTTATGAATCTGTAAGATATCAAAAAAGGATTATGTTCTTTTTCACGCAGATATTGTTGCAGAGCATAACACTGCAACATCTGCCCGTAATTATCTTTCGACTGCCATAATGTTAATACGCCTATTTGCATAAAAGACTTTTTTTTAGAAATTAAACTTCCAGCAAATTAACTGTTTTATTTCTTATAGAATTTCAACTCGTCATTATCATATATCCTCACATAACCGCCTTTCGGCACAGAATCAACAGAAGAAATATATGTAAACTTGTAATTAAGGTTTCGCGGGGTCATCCAATATCCTATAAAAATCTCATCATTTTTCACCTTGTAGCCATAATGCAAATCACTCATCTTTAATGAATCAGTAACTGCATATATCGTATTTGTTTCAGCAATTCGGGCAAGATTCTGGAAATATTCTGGATAATACGTTCTGTTATATGATGTTGCCTCTCCCATCACAATAATATTCTTGGCAGACTTATACAACAACAAGCACAAAAAGACATAAACTAAGTATTTTATTTTTTTCTGTTGCAGAAGTTCACTCAAAGCCTTGCAAATAGACGGCAATGCCAATACTACAGACGGAATAAAATAATATCCATCGTTTAACTTCAGAATGAAATAAGCCGAACAATATGCAACCGACATGAACAGGAAAGCATCCAGTACTGATATCTCCCGACTTTTCAGAACTATATATATGCGATAAAACAAGAATCCCCCAATAATTATCAAAAAAGGCTGGTGCTTGAATGATTCCACAATATTCTGAATATAACTCAACTGCACACGTCCCTGATTGTAAAATAAATCGGAGTGTAGAAATACTATAAAATAGTATAACAACGCATAAACAAGCGCATTAAGCAGACAGAAGTAACAGAATCGCTTTTCATTAACTTTTATTTTTCTCTTTCTAAAAATAAGATTTATCAAAGAAAAGACAACAAAAACTCCGAATACCGGCTCTTTGGCATACGTTATGTACAAAACAACGATGCACAATAGAATCAAAAAAACAAAAGAGTTCTCATCATGAAGTTTTTGAAATAAATACATGAAAAGAGCAAAGCCAAGAATTATTATTTTCTCAGGATATATTATGCTTAAATATACGTTTACAGATTCATAAACAAAAAAAGAGTAAGAAACCAAGAGCAATACACCATTGGTACCTGGAACATGCTTTTTTAATGCCTTAAGAAGGAAAAAAGAAGCCAAACAGAATACCATTGAAACCAACAAATAGTGCACAAATGCCGTGTTTCCGTACGGCAAAAAAAGAGTTAAATTCGAATCAAAATGATTAAACGGCACAAAACGGCCGTTTCCGACATGATATGATATCGGCTCAGCAATGCCTAATGCCGTCGTCTTCACCCATTCAAAATCATCACCATTAACCCAATTTGCATTATGCAGAATGAAGAATACCGCAAGCAAGGCAACCGCCGCTATACAGAAATAACAGAAATTACCAATAAATACATTGCGAATATTTATTCTTTCACCCAACATTCCACTCTGGTTTTACAACTACAAGACCGTTATTTACACCGTTGTATTTCAGATAGTCCGTTCCGTTGTCGAAAATTTTACAGGCGCAGATTTCTCTCACGGCATCGAGAATCTGAACGTTTGGCACATGAAGAACGATGTCGAACGCATAGTCGCCCGGCGCAAATATACAACTTGGCAACTTCAGGTCGAACGTGTATTCGCCGTCCTTCTCGGTGGCTTCGGATATCAGATACTCGAAAGTACACATTTTTACCCTGTTCTGCGTGTAGAAGCCAACGCCAAGAACGCACTTCGAATCAACAACAAATCCGCTCTGCTTGCCGAGTTTTATCGACAGATGGATGCCTTCGTCAAACTTATACATTCCTATCTGCTGATTTTCTGTTCCAAGAAGCGATGCCTCCTTTACAAACAGATTCTTGCTGCTCGACTTTTCGTTGGCAACATATTTTGAATCGCGCGAACCGCCTTGCAGATAGTACGACACGGTTTCCTGAATTGTCGATGCATACTTTACCGTTCCGTTTTCGAGCAGAATGCCTTTCTGACAGAGGTTTAGCATCGAGTCCATATTGTGGCTCACGAACAGAACCGTTCTACCCTCGCCCTTCGACACATCCTGCATCTTGCCGATTGCTTTCTTCTGAAATTCGGCATCACCAACAGCAAGGACCTCGTCAACAACCAAGATTTCAGGCTCCAGAAAGGCAGCAATGGCGAAGCCAAGGCGTACCGTCATACCGCTCGAATAGCGTTTTGTCGGCGTGTCGAGATAGCGAGCAACACCTGCGAAATCAACTATTTCGTCTAGTTTGCGAGTAATCTCGCTCCTCGTCATGCCCATGATAGAGCCGTTCATGTATATGTTCTCGCGTCCTGTCAGTTCGGGATGAAATCCTGTTCCGACTTCGAGCAGAGAAGCGATTCGTCCTCTTGCCTTTATCGTTCCAACGGTCGGAGTTGTTACTCTCGAAAGAAGTTTCAGAAGAGTAGATTTTCCGGCTCCGTTTCGGCCGATAATGCCAACTACATCGCCTTTATTTATATCGAACGTAATATTCTGCAAAGCCCATACATAGTCGGATGTTCCTTTTGTTGAACGGTCGTTCACCTGACCGACTTTCAGGTATGGATCTTCCTTTCCGAGAATCCTCGTCTGCCACCAACGGTTAAGGTCGTGCGACAAAGTTCCCGTTCCCATTACTCCAAGCTGATAAAGTTTTCCTACACCCTCAAATTTGATTGCTACGTTACTCATATCTGTTCAGAATTAAATGGTATCCATAAAGTTACGCTCGGTCTTGCTGAATAGCACAAGTCCGATGAAGAGTGAAACAACAAGGCACACAGCCGAATACAAAAGCATAGACCAGTCAACAACTCCAGCTCCAGTTACGCTGTACCTGAAAAATTCGAATATTGAACTCAGCGGATTGAGTTGCAGCAACCAGCGATACTTCTCGGGAGCCGCGCTGAGCGGATAGATTATCGGGGTCGCATACATAAAGAGCTGAATACCAAAGGTTACAAGCATATTCAAGTCGCGGTACTTGGTTGTGAGCGATGTCACAATCAATCCCCACGACATGGCAAACAAAGCCGTCATGGCAATCAGCAACGGAAAGAGGATTATCGTCCAGTTTACCGACATCTGTACTCCCGTGAATACGTAATAGAGATAAACGCCAAGCCACAGCACAAACTGTATTGCGAACTTCACCAAGTTCGATGTCAAGCCAGAAAGCGGCACAACCAATCGCGGAAAATAGACCTTTCCAAACACAGCGGCATTAGTCATGAACACCGTAGAAGATGCCGTGAAGCAGGCGTTGAAATAGTTCCAGAACAGGATTCCGCTCATGTAGAATACAGCCTGCGGAACACCGTCGGTTGATATTCCAGCCAATCCGCCAAACACAACGATGTACATGATTGTTGTAAACACCGGCTGAATGAAAAACCACAGCGGACCTAAGATTGTCTGCTTATAAACTGTTACGATATCGCGCTTGACATACATTCTGTATAAGTCGCGATATCTCCAAATTCCCTTAATGTCAATATCAAACAGGTTCTTACACGGGGTAATAACCATGTCCCACTTTTCTTCCATAATATTTTATTTAACCAAGGCAATAACTGCAACTATTGTCGAAACAACTCCCAAGCCTGTACCAACCAAACTCCACCACTTTGCAAAAGGGCTGTTGTCTATCAGCACCGTAGAACTTGGCTCGACATAAATAATGTCATTTTGCTGAACATAATAGCAAGGAGAGTTGAAAAGTTTGGCATCCGTTATATCAAAACGATACATTATACGCTCGCCATTCACTTCTCTGTAAAGTCTGATGTTCTGTCTGTGTGCTCCAACCGTAACATCGCCTCCGCATTGTCCAAGAACATCGAGGATTGACGTACGCTCAGATGTAAGGCTGATGACACCGCCGCTGATAGCACCGAGCACAGTTATGTGAGCGTCCTGAAAATCGACCTTCACCGTCGCATCGTTAATATATCCTTTGTCCTTTATCAGTTGTTCGAGTTTACGGGCACATTCTTCTCTTGTCATTCCAAGTACACTTATTTTGCCAAGAAGCGGAACAATGATATCGCCTTCGGGTGATACAGTAAAACCGCCCATACCTTCAGCCAAGCCACCTTGCACACCCGATGTGGTTCCACCCAATATAATCTCGTTTGTAAAAGGTTCGAGCAACTCTTTGTCCTGACAATGAACCTTTATCGTCAAACGGTCGGCAGCCTTTATGCGCAGCTGGTAATCTTGCATAATCTTCTGCGGACTGGCAAAAATCGAGTCTGAGCCTTGCAGCAATATCACTTTCTTGGGAGAAACACATGACGTCAGGCTACAGATAAATGCAGCAACAATAATACTTACAAGAATATTAAAATGTCTATTCATCTATATAAATTCATTCTAAAGTATTTTGCAAAGATATGTTAATTTTACAAAACGACAAAATTCAGACTATTCAAATCAGCGCAATCTTTTTGTTTCGGGTTTTCTTTAATAAATTTATTTGTATATTTTTGCAGAACTTTTGATAACAAAAGCAACACTAAAAGACAATTATTTCCAACAAACAGTAATCAAAATATGAAAAGACTAATAATATCGGTAATGTCATTTTTCTGTGCTACAGCACTTTTTGCCCAAAGCACATTCGAGTTTGGCACGAACGCGAATCCCGACGGAGTGAAGATTGAGGTCGACTCGCACGGGCTAATAGTTGGCGGAAAGCACATTCTGCCCGTGATGGGCGAGATTCATTACAGCCGAGTACCGCAGAACGAATGGCGACGCGAAATTAGAAAGATGCGCGCCGGAGGAATAAACATCGTGGCAACATACGTCTTCTGGATTCATCACGAGGAGGAAGAAGGCATCTGGAACTGGAGCGGCAACCGCGATTTGCGCCGTTTCATCCAGACCTGCAAGGAAGAGAATATGCCTGTGGTTCTGCGCATCGGCCCATTCTGCCACGGCGAGGTTTATCAGGGCGGATTTCCGAAATGGTTGGTTGAGAAGTCACAAGGAAACAAAGAATACAAACTACGCTCCGAAGGCAAAGGTTTCATTGAGGAGACACACAGACTTTACAGCAACATCTTTGCGCAGGTTAGCGGTCTGATGTGGAAAGACGGCGGACCAATCATCGGAGTTCAGATTGAGAACGAATGTCGCGGTCCGTGGTCGTATTACATGAAACTGAAGGACATGGCGGTGAAAATCGGCTTCGACGTACCGTTCATGACCCGAACAGGCTGGCCGAAACTCAACGGAAAGGAAGAGTTCGGAAAACTTCTGCCGCTTTATGGCGACTATGCCGACGGATTCTGGGACAGAAAACTCACAGACATGCCGGGCGAATATCCTAAAGCCTTCATAATGAAGGATACACGACTGAGCGGAGCGATTGCGACCGAGACATTCGGTACTAATCAGGATACAAAAATGGAGGCCTCGTCGCTAAAATATCCGTACCTGACGTGCGAATTGGGCGGCGGAATGATGCCGTCATATCATCGCCGAATAAACATCAGCGGAAACGAGGCTTTTCCGCTTGCCATCTGCAAACTCGGCTCGGGCTCTAACCTTCCGGGATACTATATGTATCACGGCGGAACGAATCCATACAATCCAAAGCACACGATGGCCGAATGTCAGGCTTCTGCCGTTACAAACTACAACGACATGCCGCACATGTCGTACGACTTTCAGGCTCCGCTTGGCGAAATGGGACAGCCTAACATGAACGCATATCATCAGACGCGATGGCTTCATCAGTTTCTTGCCGACTGGGGCGAGGAACTGAGCCAGATGGACGTAGATTCGCTATCGGAGCACTACGCACGCCGCGGCTGCTTCGAGTTCAGAAATACATACGTCAGAATAAAGAACGAACAGGGCGTTGCAAGCGTCACGCCAAAAGAGATGATGTGGAACGGACAGAGCATCTCGTCATCGACCGTGCAGCCGTTTGCCAAGACCGAAAGCACGCTCTACTTCATCGGCGTAAAGGGCGCAAAGAAATCTTTTCTGACTATCGGAAAGAAAAAATACACTCTGAAAGCCGACAAACCGATTATCATAGGCGGAAAGGAATTCGTGGCTCTTTCAGAAGAGAAAGCGAAATCGGCCTTCGTCATCGACGGAAAGATGCACTACGCCAAGAACGGCGGAATCCTTTACAAAACGCAGGACGGCATTGTTGAGGAATGTTGGAAGAGCATCGGTACTATCGAAGCAAGCAAACAGAAAGAGCACGACGGATTGCGCGAGGTGAAACTCGGCACGCAGAAGGTGGCCGAACAGCCTTACGAGGCGGATTTCGGCAAGGCTGCCGTGTGGAGCATCGACTGCAACAGTCTGAAAGACGCCGAAAACAAAAACGACCTCTTCCTGAAGATTTCGTACAAGGGCGACTGCGCACGCATCTATGCCGACGGACAACTTGTAGAAGACAACTTCTGGAACGGCAAGCCGATGTATGTCCGTGTATCCGACATAGCCGGAAAACAAATAGAACTGAAGATTCTTCCGCTTGGCAAGAACTACCCAGTCTACTTGCAAGAGGCTCAGAAAAAAGAACTTGAGACGGCAACAGACGGTCTTCTGCTTTCGCTCGACGGCATCGAACTGATTGAGCGTTCAACCGCCCTGCTGAAATAACATAAAAACCCGGACGAATCCCGAAGGCATCCCGAACTTAGGCTTCGTCCGAGTTTATTTTAAGTCGTCGGCAACGATAATTAAAAAAATATCACTAACTTTGCCCTCAATACTAATTTTATATTAAAACAAATATTCTTAAAAAACATGAAAAAGATTTCTATTCTTGCCTTGCTTATGTGCTGCGCAAGCGTGATGTGGGCACAGTCTTCGCTTGACGACAAGTTCAAGGAAGCCGACAAGATTGTTGAGAACATCAAGAAGACATCGTTCCCAAATGCCAAGTTCAACATTAAGGATTTCGGCGCAGTAGAGGGCGACGAGAAGAAACTGAACCACGAAGCGATTGACCGCGCCATAATCGAGTGTACGACAAACGGCGGCGGAAGCGTCATCATCCCAAAGGGCGTTTGGTACACAGGTCCGATAACGCTGAAGAGCAACGTAAACCTTCATCTCGAAGAAGGTGCCGAACTGCGCTTCACAACCGACGACTCGTACTACTACCCTGCCGTAAAGACTCGCTGGGAAGGCCTCGACTGCTACAACGCCCATCCGCTCATCTATGCCTATGGCGAGACTAACATAGCCGTTACCGGAAAGGGAATCATCGACGGACAGGGCGCACCCGACAAATGGTGGTACATGAAGGGCAAGCGATTCAACCCCGACAATAAATACCGCGACCAAGAAAAGGACGGCGGACGCGACAAACTTCTTGCCTACGCCGAGACATTCACCCCGGTAGACCGCCGTCAGATGAAGGCCGAAGACTGTCTCCGCCCTCAGCTTATCAATTTTTACAACTGCAAGAGCGTTCTGATTGAGGATGTTACGCTTCAGAATCCTCCGTTCTGGGTTATCCACCCTCTTTTCTGCAACGACCTCATCGTCAGAGGCGTAACCATCAACAGCGGCGTGCCAAAGGGCGCAACTCACGGAGTTCACGCACCTAACGGCGACGGTTGCGACCCAGAGAGTTGCAAGAACGTGCTCATCGAGAACTGCCAGTTCAACACCGGCGACGACTGCATCGCCATAAAGAGCGGACGAAATGCCGACGGAAGAAAGCGCGTTGTGCCAAGCGAGAACATCGTTGTAAGAAACTGCAAGATGAACGACGGACACGGCGGCGTGGTTGTAGGAAGCGAGATTTCGGGCGGATTCAGAAACCTTTACGTCGAGAACTGCCAGATGGACAGTCCTAACCTCGACCGCGTAATCCGCATCAAGACAAGCAACTGCCGCGGCGGAGTGATAGAGAACATCTACGTCCGCAACATCGAGGTTGGCGAGTGCGGTGAGTCGGTAATGCGCATCAACCTTCAGTACGAGAACAAGGAGAAGTGCGACCGCAGTTTCCCGCCATCTGTAAGAAACGTGTATCTTGAGAACGTTACCTGCAAGAAGGCTCAGTACGGACTTCAGGTAAACGGCCTGAGCGACGACGACAACGTGTACAACATCAACATGACAAACTGCACGTTCGACAACATCGCAAAGGACAACTACAAGTGCGACGGCAAGTTCCACGACATCAACCTTACAAACGTAAAGATGAACGGCAAGAACGTGAAGTTCTCAAATGTTACTAAAAAGGCATCTAAAAAGAAAAAATAAAGAAAATTCCATCTTTAAAATTTCAAAAGGAATTACTTGAAAAAGTAGTTCCTTTTTTCTTGCCATTTGTTTTCTTTGTTGGATATTTTTTGCATATCTTTGCACCGTTAAATTATATCGTACGAAAAAATGTTTGAACTGTTTAGCTTTCAGGAATGTCTGAGCGCATTTATCGTGCTCTTTGCCGTGATTGATATCATAGGCTCAATTCCTATAATACTTACCTTGAAAGAACAAGGACGTGACGTAAATCCATACAAGGCTACGCTCTATTCGCTTGCCCTGCTGGTTACCTTCTTTTTCGTTGGCGACATGCTGTTGCAGTTGTTTCAGGTTGATATCGCATCGTTTGCCCTTGCCGGCTCGGTGGTAATCTTCCTTGTGGCTCTCGAGATGATTCTCGACATCGAGATTTTCAAGAACCAAGGCCCTATACAGTCGGCAACGCTCGTTCCGCTTGTGTTTCCTCTCATTGCCGGAGCAGGCGCGTTCACTACCCTTCTGTCGCTAAAGTCAGAATACCACACACTAAACATTCTCATTGCGCTCATAGCCAACTCGCTGGTTGTATTCCTGGTTCTCATCTCAACCGGCAAGATTGAGAAGCTGCTGGGCAAGGGAGGCATCTACGTTATCCGCAAGTTCTTCGGAATAATCCTGCTTGCCATCGCCGCCCGACTGTTCACTACAAATCTGCTGCAACTTTTGCATTCAGTAAATTAAAAGTCGAAAATCATTTCTTTTTAACACAAAAATACCGAAAAAACGAGTATCTTTGCAGTCTGAATTAGAAAACAGACATGACAAAAGATACTCGTATTTTTTTTGGAAGCAAGATTGGAGCAATACTTGCCGCAGCCGGTTCGTCGGTAGGACTCGGCAACATCTGGCGTTTTCCAACCGAGACAGGCGCAAACGGAGGCGCGGCATTCATTCTGATTTACGTTCTCTTCATGTTCATCCTCGGCATTCCGGTAATGATTTCGGAGTTTGCCGTAGGACGATACGGACAATGCGCCGTGGGCAATGCCTTCGAGAAGATGAGCGGCGGCAAGAAATGGTGGCGGCTGATGGGCTTGGTTCCCGTCGTGTCGGGTTTTCTGGTGCTGAGTTACTATGCCGTTGTTTCGGGCTGGACACTCGAATACGCCTTCGTTGCCGGAGCAAACGGCTTTGCCGGAAAGACAGCAGCCGAATACACGGCCGATTTTCAGTCGTTCTCTTCCGACCCCGTAAAGCCGTGCATCTGGCTCTTCATTCTGCTTGCCCTAAACTGCGCCATCGTTGCCATGGGCATTCAGAAAGGCATTGAGCGAGGTGCAAAAATCATGATGCCTATTCTGTTCGTCTCTATACTCGTGCTTGCAGTCTACTCCATGACGCTTCCCGGCGCAGGCAAAGGTCTTGAGTTCCTTTTCAAGCCCGATTTCAGCAAGGTTACGAGTTCGGTCGTACTCTCAGCCATGGGACAGGCATTCTTCTCGCTCAGCGTTGGATTGTGCTGTCTGTGCACATACGCCTCTTACTTCCGCAAGGATGTCAATCTGGTAAAGAATGCCGTGAGCGTGGCTTCGATAGACACTCTTGTGGCCATAATGGCTGGCCTGATAATCTTCCCGGCAGTCTACTCGGTCGAGGGTCTGTCGCCCAACGAAGGTCCGTCGCTTGTGTTCATCACCCTTCCCAACGTGTTCCAGCAGGTATTTGGAGGTGCTCCGGTGCTTGCCTACCTTTTCTCTCTGATGTTCTATTTTCTGCTTGTGATGGCAGCCATAACATCATCAATCTCGATGCTCGAGATGCCAGTATCGTTCTTTATCGATTCGTTTGGAACAAGCCGCACAACGGCATCTGTCATCGTTACTGTCGTGTGTTTTGTTCTGGGAATAGCGTGCGCTCTCTCGTTCGGAATCTGGAGCGACGTAAAAATCTACGGAATGGGCTTCTTCGACTTGTTCGACTTTCTTGTAGCCAAGTTCATTATGCCTATAGGCGCGCTAATCTTGTCAATCTTCACCGGCTGGATTGTAAACGAAAGACTTCTGAAAGCCGAACTTACCAACAACGGCACTCTTAAGCAACCAATGTATGGCATTTTCCGCCTCTGCGTGAGATACGTCGCACCAGCCTGCATCATTCTTATATTCCTGAATGAACTTGGGCTGCTGATGTGATTTTAAACAATTCACAATTTTTTTAGTTGAGAATTGAAAGCTGAAAGTTGAAAAACTTGAGCAATTCATAATTGACAATGGACAATTGACAATTTTATTTAATTGAAATTTGAAACTTGAAAGTTGATTATTCGTATCAAGGTAGATTTTACATAGAGGCAAGCTATATTTAAGTAAGCCGACGGTAAGCCGAAAGTAAGGGGATGTCAAGGGAGTACCAAGCCGAAAGGTATGGAGTAGATACGTTCAAGATACGGAGAAGTAAGCCGGAAGATACGGGGTAGCTACGGGGTAGGAACGGAGTAGCTACGGGGAAGGTTCGGGGAAGATACGTCCAAGGTACGTCCAAGGTACGTTATGCAAAAAAGAAGGTGGCTTCTTTTTTGCATAACAGGCCCATAGCGCATAAACAGTCATTTGTAAAGTCTCCCAAGGCATAGCCTTGCAAGATAATCAACTGAGCGGAAAAAGAAGAATCAAAACTCTTGAACGTTGGGAAATGAAAGCCGAAAGATAAATTGAAAATTTTTGAATTGACAATGCTTTTGAAGACAGAGTCGAACGGGTTAATGCAGAAAAATCTTTTTAAACACATAAAAAACATTCAAAATTCTTTTGTTAAAGATATTATTCGTAATTTAGGGGCAGGAAACAAATGCTTAAATTATGAGATTTAGAATAACACTGCGTATCAACGCGCAACAATTCGGACGCCGGCTGCCTATCAATTACCAATACGAAATGTCGGCAGCAATATACAAGATTCTGTCGTCGGCTGACAGCGGATTTGCCACGTGGCTTCACCAAAACGGTTTTCAGATGGACAACGGCAAACAGTTCAAACTGTTTACATTCTCGCGGTTGCAAATACCTAAAAACGGTTTTACAATCATCAAACAATCGAACCAATTGGAATTAAAATCTCAAACCGTTGATTTTCAAATCAGTTTTATGCCCGAAAACTCCACACAGACATTCATTGGCGGAGTGTTTGAAAACCGCACCTTTGAAATAGGCAGAAAAGGAGCGATAGTCCAGTTTGAGGTGGAAAGCATAGAACTTATTCAGCCGCCGGAGTTTAAGGAGACAATGATGTACCATACGCTTTCGCCAATTTCGGTAAGTTGCCACGACGAACAGGGGCGCGACCGCTATCCGCAAACTCCGCAGGAGTTCAAAGATGCCGAATGGATTCGCGAACGAATGTTGCAAAATCTAATTGACAAGTTTTCTGCCTTCTATGGAAAAGAATATTCAGGTGAAAAGTTTTTAAAATATATGACACTATCCGAGCCAAAATCCTCACTTATAGCCATAAAGGCAGGCACACCTGCCGAAACCAAAGTCAGAGGCTTTATGTGCCAACTTGCCCTCAACGCCCCGTCCGAACTTCAACGCATAGCCTACGAATCAGGCCTCGGCGAACTCAACAGCCAAGGCTTCGGTTGCTTGGATGTAATGTAAAAAAACATTAAGAAATATTGGGTGTGTTAAGAGAAAGTTAGTATATTTGAGACGTAAAAAAGGTATAAAATGAATACAGCAGATTATATCAACTTTTATAAAGATATATTAGGCTTTGAACCATACGACTACCAAGTGAAGGTTGCGGAACTACTTTTGAGTGGAAAAAATCTCATTCTCTCCGTTCCCACCGGCTCAGGTAAGACGTGGGCTTCTGTTATGCCTTTTTTATATGCAATACATAAAGGTGTTGAGTCGTTTCCTCAAAAAACGATTTACAGTTTGCCGTTACGTACTTTGACAAATTCTATTTATTCCGACATTCGGGATATATTAAATAATGATAGAATTGAATTTAATTACCCCTGTCTGAAAGAGTTGGCTTCGGTTCAAACAGGCGAGTTTAATAATGATACGATGTTTGAAAAGAATCTTGTATTCTCCACTATTGACCAAACGCTGAGTAGTTTTTTGTGCTTTCCGCTTGGTTTGTCGCACAATCAAGCGAATATAAATGCAGGCGCGTTAGTTGGCAGTTATTTGATTTTTGATGAGTTTCATTTATTGGATTCAAAACTTTCAATGTCAACTTCTCTTGGAATGTTGCGTATGCTCAAAAATATGTGTCGTGTTTGCATTATGACAGCAACGCTTTCAGATAGTTTTCTGCGTTTTATGAAAAACGAATTTGATCCACAAAATCAATTCAATTTTGAAGTAGTTACGCTTGCAGATTTTCCAGAAGACCGCAAAAAAATCAAATCAATAAAACCAGCACCGTTACGACAATATAAGAAAGCAGTTTTTGTTTCCGGTGATACATTAAATGCAAAAGCGATAATTGAAAAACATAAAAATAAAACAATCGTTATTTGCAACCGTGTAGAAAGCGCACAAAATATTTTTACCGAACTTTGCAAAATCAAAAACGGAAATACAAATGTATTTTGTATTCATTCGCGCTTTTTTGATTCTGACCGCAAACAAAAAGAGCAACTTATAAAACATTATTTCGGAAAGAAAAGCACAGAAAAAGATGTTATTCTCGTTGCTACTCAAGTAATTGAAGCCGGAATGGATATTTCGTGTGATGTAATGCACACTGAAATATCTCCAATAAATTCATTTCTTCAAAGGGCGGGCAGATGTGCGCGTTTTGAAAACGAATACGGAGAAGTTTTGGTTTATGATGTTTTGAGTATGGAAGAGAAAGATATGATTTCGGAATCAGAACAAAGTGAAGAAGATAAAAAAGAAATCAGAAAACTTAACAGCAAATACCTTCCTTACGACAAAGAACTGTGTTGCAAAACACTGTCAGAATTGAAAAAAATAGGCTTCATTGATGATAAGATTTCTGAAAAACTTGTAAACATCATTTTAACCGAAAATGAAACCACAATGACAAAAATGATGAGTGCAAACACATTCAATTTTGACAAGATAACAGCATCTTGGCACGATTGCGACAAAAAACATTATAGAAATACCATCCGAGATATCCAAAGTATTGATTTGGTGCTTGTTAATATGGATAATTCTGTGGAGTTTGAAATAATGCCGTGGCAATATGAGACGATAAGTGTGTACAGATGGAGTTTTATCGGGTGGGCAAAAAAAATTATAGAAAACCGAATTTCAGAAGACGATTGGATTTTTGCAAAAGCAGAATCAAACAGCAATAGTCAGTTTGATTTTGATTGGGACGACGAAAACAAATTTATACTCAGACAATTGGATATAGACGAAATGAAAAACTATTACGACATTATTTTCGTCGATAATAGATATTTTGATTACTCGCCAGAATTCGGTTTGTCAGTAAGGCAAAATAGCAACAATATTTCTTCACCGCTCAAAGAGAGAAGGAATTGTGCCAATGAAGATTTTTCGTATCGGAAAGATTCTTTGTTTGAACATAGTCAAGGACTTATAAAATGCTTTGACAAGGATTTTAAACATAATTGTGATTTTATTTTTAATAATTTGAGTACTTTTTGGGGCGAAAATTATGATTGGGAAAGCCTTTTAAAACTGATACTGTGCTATCACGATTTCGGCAAATTAAACCAGTTGTGGCAAGACACAATGTTGAACTATCAACGCCGGAAAAATAATGACGCATCTTATTATGAAGTGCTTGCACATTCTGATTATGATGCGAATATAGACAAGCAACTCGGAGAAGAATGCAAAATTAAACAAAAACCGCCACACGCCGGAATCGGTGCAATGCGTATCTATGATATTATTTTTGATAAATACGCAGGAAACGAAGAACTTGCACGTGCTATAAGCAATGCGATATTGAAACATCACAGCGTTGACACGCATTCTTATTGTAGTTTTGAAATCAAAAGTTCAGTTATTAATGAGTTCAACAAATTGCTGACGGCATTGAATTTCAACAAAGAACCTGTTAATAACATAAAAGAGCGCGGAGACAATTTGGACGAATGTGAGAAAGTTAAAGAATGGATTGTTTACTTTGTAATGGTAAGACTTTTGCGTTTGTGCGACCAAAGGGCTACCGAAAACCTTGAAAAATATTACGAAAGATGAGCATATATACAATACATAAAAAATCGGGAACGTATTCCGAATTGTTGGAAACATACGGATTGGCAAATTTTCTGCACAAGATATTTGAAACAGTCAATATGTCCGATACGGATATTGTAATAACCGATAGAGAATATTGCTTTGAAGTATCAACTTCCGTTGATATTACAGATGAAATTATTTCAAAATTGAAATACTTTCCGCCGTTCAAGTATATCAAGCAAAAAGCAGATTCAGATGTAAGCCAATATCCTGATTATTATGACTACCCTACACAATACGCTTGGAAAAAAGAACAACAGGATTTGCTTAAAAAGGCATACGCTATCAAAGATACACAGGAAAAGCGAAAAGAAATCGACCGAATCAACAATGTATTTGAAACCGAAAAACCGCGCGATATTGAATTTGATGTTTATTCGCAAATTCAAGTACCAAACAATTTTTCAGGTTTTGATAAATTGTACTCCAATTTTTATGCGAATCGAGAAAACTATCCCGTTTTGATAAAATACATTTTGGATTTTTATCAATGCAACAATGTAAAATTGCCGAAAGATTTGGTGATTGCGGAAGCAAGCACAACGGCTTTGCAATTGTATAATCCCAATCAGGGAAAGGGACTTAAAGCCGCAAAAGCAAATTCTGTTGCCGGATCAAATTTTAAGTTGCCGTGGGTTTCGGAAGCAATGAAAATATCGGGAGCATTAACCGATATGATTTGTCAACTTGTAAAGGTTGGCGGCAATTATGACATGAAGGTATTTGTACCTGAATATAAGCAACTCAATTTTGTAAACAAGCACAAAATAATACCATCGTTAAAGAAATATTCGAAAGGAAATACGCCCATAAAAATTGACGTTTTGTGTACTTTGTTGCTTGCAAGACTATTGGTAGAAAACACACCTTTCGCGGGTAGAAGACGCAAAATTAAAGATATTGTAGCCGGATTACATTCCGTGTATCAAAAAGATTTGGGACAGAATAAAGCCGTTGTTAATATTGGCTTTATTCAACTTCCTGAATTTATAGAAATCGGCAGCAAAGACGACGTACAAGATTGGATAGAAATCATTGACGGTCAGCGTTCTATAATAGGCAAAATGGACGAAGACAAAGGTGCTGTTCAAGGTCTGTTGATGTACAGAAATTTCATCAGTAGTTCCAATCTGAACGATTTTTTTAAGTTTTCGTTTTGGTATGCTGAATATTTGATGAATCAGTTTTCAAAACAAAAGAGACCCGGAATATTCACTTTCAAAACACTAAATAAATTCTACACGAGTATGGATAATCAAGACTTTAATTTGAAAGACATCATTGAAAATGAAGGCTTTCAGGCGATTGCTGAGGCAATCAGAAAAAGTACCGTTTGGTTGCAGTATTTGCAGAAAGACCAACGCAAATACGAAGTACGTTACGGTGTTGCTCAGGCGTTGCAAACCAAATCCAAAACCAAAGGCGATTTGGCGGCATACATCGGCGAATTTGTTTCCTTGTACAATGCCGAAACATCTCGCAAAGCCGAAAAAGAAGACCGTGCTTTCAGAAAGAATGTAAGGAATGACAAACTGACATTGTTTTATGGATTATTGGACAAATATCCATCGAAACTTGTCGGTGCTATGTTGGCTTCATACGGATTTGCACTTCCAAAAAAAGAGAAATCTGATGATGAAGAAGACACAATTTATGATGAACAAGAATAGTAACTATTAATATTTTCAAAGTATGGACAAAACAAAACCAATATCGTCAGTATCTGTCTGTGGTGAAATGACATTGAACCTTCATTCGCTTAACAATGAAGGTGGCGAAGGTAATCAGATAATGACCCGCCAACTTACAATCGTTGACAAAAACGGTGAAGAACAGACCGTTACAGGAATCAGCGGCGATATGTTCAAACATATTCACGCTGCTCACATGCTCAATTATTGCATCGAGAACAATATTCCATTGAGCGAGTATTCTAAGAAATTGGACCCAAATCGAATCAAAGCAGACGATTTAAAGGCGGAGGCGGGCAAATCAACTCATAATCAAACCGATGTTGTGAATGCATTGATAAAGAAATGTGCAATTTGTGATGCTCACGGTGTTTTGATAACAGACAAAGTCGGCGACAATAAAAGCAGTACAAATACTCCCCGCAAATCTGTAATTGAGTTTGCGTGGACGGTCGGTATTCCCGGCAAAAATAACACGGAAACATACGTTCACACAAAACTTGTAGCCGATGCAGGCAGCAAGGGAAGTGCTACGGCAAGCAACGAAGGTCAGAATATATTCCACCGTCCGGCAAACAATGGTGTTTACGCTTTTGTTTGCAATATAGATACTTACCGTATCGGATTGAACGATATTAACCGTCAGTATGCCATTGGAGACGCTGAGAGAACCAACCGTTACAAGGCGGTTTTGCAGAGTCTTTTGAGTTCTATTCTGAATCCGAAAGGCGCAATGACAAGCGCACAAAAACCGCACATCACTGATTTTAAGGGCGTTGTATCAGTTTCGCACAAACTGATTCCTGCGCCAACAATCAGCGCACTCAATGAAGATTATGCAAAAGAAATCAATGAAATTGCCTCTAACTTGAATAAAATTCAGGCAGGAGCAATTGAGGTTGAGAAGTTTGACGGATTTGGCAAACTGACTGAAATTTTTGCAAATTTGATGGATGCAAAACCTTATAAAATCGGTTAGTTATGGTATTTTCCGCAGTATATAGACCAACGGCTTTGTTCTCGTTACGCGACAGCAACTCCACGAGTTCGGGAGCAAAGTCGTTGTTTCTGCCGTCGCCGTATGCTGTAAAAATGGCGTTGGTTAATCAGGCTATTTCGTTGGGCGGCGTTGATTTTGACAAAGAGCCGCAAAAATTTTGGGCGATTAGGGACTTGAAAATAAGTTACCGAATCAGCGGAAATTTTTGTGTAAATAATTGTTTTGTCAAAATTCAAAAGCAGAGAGACAAGGGACCATTCAAATCAACGGTTAGTTTCAGGGAATATGTTTTCCTTGACTCTGATTTGGAATTGATTTTTGAAACAAAAGGTATGTTTGGCGAAAGTGTTTTTCTGAAACAATATCTTTGTACGATAAACCAATTTGGCAAACGTGGCTGTTTTTTTCAGTTTATCGATTTTAATGACAGTCCTGAGAAAGCAAATGTTATTCAGTTTGATGTTTCAAAAATTCAATCAGCCGGATTGTTGCAAGAATTTGACGATTTTGGCAGTAAGGTTAATTTTGAAAATGTTAACAGTTATACAGATGCAAAAACCGAGAGAAAAAACCGAGTTTTGTTTTTGCCAATTAGCAAAATCGGTTCGTCAAAATCGTATACACATTATAAAGTTGTAAACTAAATAAAACTATGCCCAACGAACAGAGCAACATAATATTATATCAGAAATCAGACGGTGTTACAATGGTTGTTGCAAAAAACGCAACAACCACTTTGAGCGTTACTAACAATCGTTTAACCAACTGTTGCATTTTTTGCAACAGTTAAAAACAGTTTATTATGCGCATTACCGGCACACATTTCAACTATTATCAGGTTTGCAAACGCAAACTTTGGCTCTTTGCCAACGGAATTAATATGGAGTTATGTATGGAGAAACGAGTTGCAAAGATGCTAAAACTGTGTCGCAAATATTTAAATTGGGTTCAGAATTCTGTCTTTGAAGGAGAAATAACCGAATTTCAACTAATACAGTTAGAAGCATCTGCTAAAAAATTTATGGATCCAGACATTGACAGCATAATAGTATTCTCATCGCGCTCGCAAATGTTTATGGATAAGCGTATTATAGGCGCAGAACGAAATCCAATTGATAATTTTCTATAACCTCTTAGGTTGTCGAACTACATTTTTTAGTTATTCTTACGCCAACAAAAAACTTTAACAAGGTATATTTTTCGTTCTAATACTCTGATTAAAAAACAGTTGTCGATCTTCGGCATTTTTTTATCATTACACATTGACATTTCTTTCAGATTATTTTTGTAATTTTGCACTTGATTTCATGGGGCTTTCAGCCCTATTGTTGTCAGCATTCTAATCGTACCATAGTGGAATTGAAACGATTCTTTCTGTGTGCTTCGAGGTTCTTAATCTTCAATTCTAATCGTACCATAGTGGAATTGAAACTAACATACCCACACACCGCAGCTATCTTTCAGCCGATTCTAATCGAACCATAGTGGAATTGAAACATGATTATCTCGAACTTGATTAAGGTTGTGCGTGATTCTAATCGAACCATAGTGGAATTGAAACTCTCTTCGGCTTTGGCAAGTGCCCTTGTCTCTGCATTCTAATCGAACCATAGTGGAATTGAAACTACACATCGCCCACCTTCAGCGGTGCGCGGCAAGTCTATTCTAATCGAACCATAGTGGAATTGAAACAGACTATGCGCGTCATCGAAGCAATAAAGGCAAAGACAATTCTAATCGAACCATAGTGGAATTGAAACAAGGTCTATCTCTCCAGTCCACTTAATGCAGATTTTCATAAATAAAAAACAGATAGTACCACCATCCGCAAGGATAGCGACACTATCTGTTTTTATTAGTGAGTTCAACACCTCTACTATCTTTGTGTTATATTATATCACAACTCCCTTATTATCTTGTCAAACTCGTCGGCCTTGCCGTTGTTGCCGGTTAACTTCTGCAACAACTTTTTGCGGACTTTTGTGACGGCTGTCGGACTTCTGCCTATCAAAACCGAAATCTCTGACGGACCGAAGCCGAGGCGGATAAGCGTGCAGATATAAATATCCTGTATCGAAATCTCCGGAATGTTGGTTCGTATGTATGATGTGAACTTCGGATTCTTCTCGTCCACGGCATTCAGGAGTTGCAGAAGCATATCGTCGGCGGCAATCTGACCTCCTCGGGCAAGCGCGTGAAGTTCGTTGCACAGCGAGCCGCCAGCCATATCAGCCATGAAAGCCTGCGTTTCCTGCTCGCTAATCTTTATCTGCGCATTCTGCTCCTCAAACTCACGAATCTTGGCGGCAAGCATCTCCTTGTCGTGCGCGCCGTCCTCAATGCGACGGTTTGCATCGTCGAGCAGCGAGCGCAGTTCCTGAATCTTGCGTTCGTTGTCGCGCATCTTCATTCGGTTCTCGTTCTCGAATCGGTATGTCTGACTGAAATTCTTCTTGCGTCTGATATTGTACCAGATGTACCAAGCAAGCCAGCACACCACAGCAATACAAATAAGCACTCCAACCGCACCTATTACATACAATCCTTCTTGATTACTTGTATTCATAATTGATTATCAGTTTTTGTTGGTGCAAAATTAAGATTTTTCTTTTTAAATGCAATAGAAACCGCGCTTTGTAAAAGAAAAGTAAAGTTTTCTGCCACAAAATGCCAAGGGGTAAAAGAAAAGTAAAATAAAGTTTAACGGTGTTTTAGAGACTGTTACGTATATTTGCAATGTCTAAAGAGAACAAAGGAATTATTACGATTTTATATCAATTAATTATTACGATTAAAGAAAGGGATGCTTAAACAGCATCCTTTTTTTGTGCGCCCCAAAAGACAAAAAAAGAAAGCCCGACACTTTCTGCCGGACTTTCCTTTTTTTTTATATTCTGATATGCAGTTTACTTGAACCAACTTGCAGAGATGTAACTGCGGCGTGACTTAGCCGATGCTGACGAACTGCCTTCACCGTTCCAAGATGCACCTGTAAACCAGCGTGGGTCGCCAATCTGCTTCTTGTAGATTGGGTGATTCATCACCTTCTCGGTCTTGTTGATGTAGAATCCGTCGAGAGTTGAATGGTAGTAAGCCTTTCGTGTGAATGTCTCCTTGGCATTTACCGTACCCTCTGGAGCAGGATTCTTGAACAACTCCTCGGCTGTAAGCTGATAGCCGCAGGCATCGTCCTCGTTCTCGTTTAGATTATCGCCGAACTTGATCTTAGTCTCGCCGAAACCGCCTACGTTAAACGCGCCCTTGTTGTAGCCCGCACCTGTAGATGAGTTGCTGAATGCATTCTGTGCAAACATACCATCGAGCAGCGTTGTGCCGTTGTTCGATGACTTGAAGTTCTGATATGCAGGAACGACAGTAGAATAGTTGTCGGCAAAGTCGTATACAGGACTCATTGGGTTTACAACCATACCCTTCATGTAGAAGTCACGGCCGCTAACGCCATCAACAACCTCGTTTGGATTTCCGGCAAATACAAACAAGTTCTTCTTGCAAGTAATCTTAGAATTCTTTGGAGGATAAGCAATCTCGAACATCAATCCGTGAGCCTTGTTGTTTGAACGTGGCGAGAAGTTTACGAATGTATTATTCTCTACCGTGATATTCCATGTTGTACCCTCTGGCCAAGCAAGCTGCTTGTTCTCTGTTACGAGTGCATGACGCGGAGAGTTCACGATTGTATTGTTACGGAACGTGAAGTTCTTGTAGAAGTTTGAGTTTCGGTTGTTACCCGGACCTGCAAACCATGAATATCCACGGCCGTTTGTATCGTAACCGCCCTCGTTGTAGAATACGCAGTTCTCAACTGTCAGTTTCTCGATAATCTGTCGGTTAGGACCTTGGAAACGGATAAATCCGCGGACATGGCCCTGGAATGTACAGTTGCTCACCTTCAACTCGGCAAGAGAGAACGACAAGCCCTGAGAATACATATTCATGAAGTAGTTACCGTTGATGGTAAACTTAGAATTGCCGTCGCTGGCCTTCTGGTCGAAATAATTATACCAGTACTCAGGCTGGAAGTTGATGTTGTTGAATACGATTGGCTGAATTGCCAGACATACGCCGTTCTCTGCGCCAGAGCGTGCGTTACGGCACAATCCCCAGTTGTTGGCGTTGGTTGCCGTATGGTCGGCATTTGTATATCCAACACCCTGAAGAACCGTTGCTCGTCCCTTTCCTGCGGCAATGTCGGCAGGGTCGGTTTCAAGGGTGAATCCCTTTGTCATCTCAACGGTTGTGCAAGTATAATATGTCTTGCCGCCCTCAAGATAGAACACCTGACCTTCGGCAATCGTGTTGTCGCTCATATAGTTTGTAAGAACTGTATCGATACGGCAAGCCTGAAGGTTCTCTGAACCGAATACCGTTCCCACCTGATTACCGTTGTTGTGAAGAATAGTATCGTTAGGGTCGCAATACCACTTCAACTTGATTGGTTCGCCCGGATCGCCCTGCATACGCACCATTGTAGAGTTGTACTGACGGTCGTAGTAGCGGGCAACCTTGTTGTTCATACCACTTACGATGTAGGCCGCATTACTCTCAAGTCCGGTAAACTCAACATAGCCCTGAGCGCGCTCGGCATCAGTTACATCATGATAGATGGCAGGAAGTGTAGGATTGTCGGCAGATGGCACAACGCAAATCTGGTCGAAATCCCAGTTCACATCGTCGCCGCTCGTCGTAGTTGTTGCGCCGGCATCCAAGAAATCCTTGAACGAATTAACCGTGCTTTGGTCGGTAAGCGTATTGAAGTAGACCTTCATCGTTGTCTTCGTAACGTCCTCAGTCCAGAAAACCGACGGAACATCGTAGCGCATACCTGTTGTCATGCTACCAGTCTGCTCGCGCGAGTCGTCGCGTGACATATCGTTCTGATGCGAACCGTCGCCGTAGCCGTACCACTTTGAGTTGCGCGGGTCGTTAGGATTAGCCAGATATTCAGGCTTCATCTTGCCCTTTCCGTCGCAGCCGTCGATGCTTGCAAGCGCACGGATGGCATACAGGTATCCAACGCTGTACTGCAAATCCTCGTGGATAAACTGATACTGGTCGGCAGTAAGGATTGTATCGAGCACTTCGTCTCTGTCCCACTCCGTTCCCTGAACCTTTGCCTTAAGTTCGTAGCCGGCAGCATCGTTCACCTGATACCAAATCATCATGATATCGTTAACATGAGGAGTATATCCGTTTGGAAGTACATCCGAAGAAAGACGTGTGGTGATATCGCAATGATACTTGTCTGTCGTGCTGTTCAGATTCTGTGTAAGACGGAACATCGGCATGAACAAGCGGTTGCTCTCTCCGCCGTCGCAACTTGGGCTGTCGGAGCAGGCTGTAAACATAGCCGATGCTCCCAGCAGCATTGAAGCGAAAATATATTTATTATATTTCTTCATTGTTTCTGTCATTTTTAATTAGTAACCATAGTAGTTCTTGTATGCGCCCTGACTCTTTGTTATAGCGTCGGTTGGATAAGGCAGCATGTAACGTACCGGAGGCAATGTCTCGAGCACATCGAGCGAGTTGAACTCAGGCATTGAGGCAGGTGTGATTACACCGTAAACATCGATATAGATGTATCCACGCAAAGAGCAGCGGCAAGGAGCCTTTGCAATACCTGTCTCGTCATCGAGCCAACTGAAGAATGTAACCTTGCTCCAAGCATCCGAACCAACCTCTGATGGCATATAGTCTACGTTCATACCGAAGTTGTCCCAAAGGTTCACGATTGTCAAATCGTCTGAATCGTAACGGAAGAATTCAAGAACATCGAGAGTCTTGTTTGGATAAGATGCCAGTTCAGGATACTTCTCGGCTGTGTACTTCTCTGGGTACTTGTTCAGGCTGTCGCGTGAAAGGACCTTGTAGAAGCATACGCCCGGCAATTTGTTGAAGATGCCCTCGTAGTCGTAAGAGTCATCGCGGTCGCAACCCATTCCGTAGTACTTCCAGAACTGCTGATAAACCACCTTGTTATACATATTCCAGCGGATAAGGTCTTTCCAGCGGATGTTCTCGCCGCCAAACTCCCAAGCACGCTCCTTTACGATGAGGTCGAAGAATGCTTCCTTAGTAGATGCTGCATCAACATAGGCATCAACTTTGTCGCTCTTGTTATTGGCTGAGCGGAATGCACGCTCTCTCACAGCCTTCAAAGCAGCCTTTGCCTCGTCTGTCGGCTTGCCCTCAATCTCATTATCAGCCTCGGCAAACATCAAAAGGACGTCGGCATAGCGCATGTACGGGAAGTTCACGCCGGTGTTGCCAGAACTGTTCTTGCCCAATGTTCCAGCCTCATCCCAGAACTTAGACCACTTGTTACAGTAGTTGTTGTAACTTGCAACGGCAACAGGAGTTCCGTCGTAACTGTATGACCAGTAACCAATTGTATTGCGACGGCTGTCTTCTGAGTCGAATGTGAAGCGATAGAAGGCATTCAAACCAACAGAACCTGATGACTTACCCCAGATGTTCTTGCCTTCAGTACCGCCGGCACTAGACTCGTCGCCCTTTGGTCCGTGAATGTAACCAATACTTCCGTTTACATCCTGCACAAATGGAATCTCGAAAATTGGGTCGTCGCCAGTCGCAACCTTGTAGTTTGACTCGTCAACAAAAACTGTGAAATAATCCTTTGTAAGATTGTGCGAGCCAGACTTGATTACAGAATCGGCATAAGTGCGTGCAATCTTGTAATAGTCAAGATAATCGGCAGGACGCTCCATCTTGTAGCCCTTTGTATCGCCGTCGTTGTGACGAAGTGAATATCCGCCGCGGAACAACGACATACGGGCGATAAGCGACCAAGCAAACTCCTTAGAGCAACGCTCTACGCCTTCGGTTATATTCGATGCCATCTTCATCTTCGGAGCAGCCTCGCGCAAGTCGCTGATGAGGGTTGAAAGGATTACATCGCGGCTGGCAACTGGCATTATAAGGCTCTCGTTGTCGTATGTACGGGTAAGCGAGAACGGAATATCGCCCCAAAGAATTACGGCGTCGAGATAGTTCATGGCTCTGATGCACTTAGCCTCGCCAATCATCTGGTTCAAATCTTCGTTGCCTGACTTGTACAAATCGCTGTTCTCAGCAGCGTTTACAAAGTTATTGGCACGCTCAACGGCCGCGTAGACAGCGTTCCATGTGCTCTCCAGACCGCTACCGTCGGCCTCGCCGTCAAACAGTTTCCATTCGTTGTGGCTCGCACTCTTCAACTCAGCCGACGATGTTGTAAACTCAACATCGCTGTTTAGGCAGAATGTTGTAAGATAGGCATTGCCATAAGTATTACTCGAACATGTGGCCTGATACACACCGTTCAAAAGTCGGTTAGCCTCTTCTGCTGTTGAAAAAACATAGTCGTCTGTAAGCTTTGAAGGCGCTTCCGTCTCCAGATAATCGTTACATGACGCCATGCCAAAAGAAGCAAGACCTACGAGAAATATATTTTTAATCTTCATGGATTTCTTTTTGATTAAATTAGAATGTCATGTTAAGACCAAACAAATAGCTGCGGCTACGCGGATAAGTGTTGTAGTCGACACTTGGAGTAAGTCCCTTCTGGATGTTAACCTCAGGGTCGTAGCCAGAGTAACTTGTAATGCAGAACAAGTTAGAACCTGTTACATAAGCACGAAGTTTAGAGATGCCCACCTTCTTAGTCAACTCGCTTGGCAGAGTGTATCCAACAGTTACGTTCTGCAAGCGCAGGAACGAGCCATCCTCAACAAAGTAAGAGTGAGTGTAGCGTGTTGTTACATCCTGCGGATTCCACAAAGTCTTGCCTGAGTTAAGCTGCTCATATACATCAAGATAGTCGATATGCTGAGAGTTGCTCAACAAAGGCTCGTTAAGATTGTAGATACTCTGTGTTCCATCGGTATTCTGAGTATAGATGTCGCCATAGTAAACCCAACGGTTGTCGTAGTTGAACTTGGCAAGAACGTTGTACGGTTTCTTCTGACTTGCGTCCTTAGCCGATGAGAGTTCATAAGCCGTAGCGTTAAGAATATCGAAGTCGAGCATATATACGAAGTTTGCATTGAAGTCGAAATTCTTGTACTGGCCGTTCAAACTGAAACCTCCCTGATAGCGTGGGTTGGTGTTACCAATAACGGTGCGGTCGTTAATGTCGATGCTGCCGCTGTCGTCAAGATCCTTGAACTTTATGCGTCCCGGCAAAGTACCGAACAAGCCCTCAACCGTTCCTTCCTTAGGCTCGTAGTTGAAGCCGTTGCGGTTAAACTCGTCGAACTGGTAGATGCCGTCGTAAACGTAACCGTAGATAAGGCCGAGTTCCTGACCGACAACCATGCGGAAGTTGTTCTCGCTGTCCCAGCTCGAAGCCTCGAAATAGTTGTTCACGCCGTTAACCTTGTCAACGCGAGTCTTGTTCATACCAAGGTTGAAACTACCTGTAAGGAAGTAGTCCTTTCCGCGAAGAATATCGCCCGATACAGAGATTTCGAAACCGCGGTTAGTAACCTGACCAATATTCTGATACTGAGTAGCATAACCAGTAGTTGTAGGAATCTCGCACTTGTAAAGAAGGTCGTGCGTTGTATCCCAATAAACCTCAGGAGTAATTGTCAGACGTCCCTTGAACAACTGAATATCGAATGCCAAGTTACGCGAAACCTTTGTCTGCCACTTGATATCGGTATTAGGGAACAGGCTCTCGGCAGCATAATAAACCTCACCAAGTTTTGAAACGGTATTCTCGCCCCAGCTTGGACCGCCGTTTGCATTAACCGAATATACATATCTCCATCTGTCCTCGCCAATGTTGTTATCGCCCGAAGTACCGATGGCAACACGAACCTTGAACATATTTACAAGATTGTTTTCGCCCCAGAATCCTTCTTCAGAAACAACCCAACCGGCTGATGCTGAAGGGAAGTAGCCCCACTGCTGTCCTGGTGCGAATCGGCTCGAACCATCGGCACGGAATGTAGCAGAAATAAGATACTTGTGCTTGTAGTTGTAAGCAGCCTGTCCGAAGAATGAAGCGGTACGGATTGGAGTGCTTCTTGATGATGTTATCTGATAAGCAGAACCAAGTCCCATGTTGTTGAACGCATCGCGCGGAGAAATTGTCTGTGGGAAATAGCGTGAAGCAGAATAATGAGTTTCATTTTCTGAATGCTGGATTTCCTGACCCAACAAGAATGAAAGGTCGTGACTCTTGTTCAATGTAATGCCATAGTTCAGAGTATTTGTCCAAGTGTAATCCATCTTGTTATACTTGGTAATCTCGGCAAACGGCATATCATTATTTGCAATACCCTTTGATGTCAAAGCGCCATAGAAACGGTTTGTATCTCTGAACATCCAAGACAAACCGAAATCAGACTTGAATGTAAGTCCTTCGAGAATGTTCCAAGTTATACTTGCCTGATTAGTAAAGGTATAAGTATGCTTCAACTGATAGTTCTGGTCGATATCGTCCTTTGGGCTTGACATTGCCCAGTATTTCTCCTCATCGTAGCTAAGCATCTGCTCGGCAGGACTTGCATACTCGCGCAAGCCGTTTGTCGGGCGGTAACGAAGCACGCCAACAAGTCCGTTTGTACCAATGTTGCTCGAACCAGCACCAAGGTCGCGACGGTAAGTAAAACGTGGATTGATGAGAATCTGCACCTTAGGACTTACCGTGATGTTCAGCTTGGTGTTCATGTTTGTACGGCGAACACCTGTGTTATCAACCAAACCCTCCTGATCGTTGTGAGACAAAGATGTGTTGAAGCGAATCTTGTCGTTACCACCAGTCAAGGTTACATTATAGTTCTGTGTAAGCGGAGTTCCGCCAAGAACCTCGTCCTGCCAGTCGTGAGTTACACAGTTCTTGTAAATGTCAAGGTCGTTAGGGTTACCATAGTCTCTGCGAAACTGATAAGTACGGCCATTGTTTGCGATACAATAATCGAGCTGATACTTCACAAACTCGTAAGTGTTAAGCATCTCCAACTTTCCGGCAAGTTTGCTCCACGACCAGTATGTGTTGAAATCAACTTTTACGCTGCCCGACTTAGCCGACTTTGTTGTTACGATAACAACGCCGTTACCTCCTCGCGCACCATAGATGGCTGTAAGCGAAGCATCCTTCAGGATATCCATGCTCTGAATATCTGTTGGAGGAATATCGTTGATGTTATCCTGCGGGAAACCATCGACAATGAACAAAGGCTTGCTCGAGTCTGAAGAAAGTGACGAGCCACCGCGAATACGGATGTTAACCTCGGCACCCGGAGCACCATCGTCGGTTGTTACCTGCACACCGGCAATCTTTCCCTGAAGAGCCTCGGCAGCAGATGCCACAGGCACTTCGGCAAGTTTTGCACCAGAAACCGAACCGACAGAACCGGTAAGGTCTTTACGCGCACGGCTTGTATAACCAACAACAACGATTTCTTCGAATGTCTTTGAGTCATCCTCAAGGACAATCTTAAATTCGCGGGTAGCACCAATCTTTACGGTTTGAGTTTTCATACCGATGTATGAGAACTGAAGTTCATGGTTAGTGCTCTGCACCTTGAGGGTAAACGCTCCCTCAAGATCGGTAGTTGTACCGTTCTGGGTACCAAGTTCCAAGATAGAAGCACCAATGATCGGCTCTCCACTTGAATCTTTTACAACTCCCTTCACAGTCTGCGCATGCAACGCCGCAACAAAAACGAGCAACAGCATTGTCAGTGCAATTCGAAATAAATTCAAATTTTTCGACATGGTTAGATTGTTTTTAATTAATAGTGATTAGTTTAGCTTTTGTTATTTAAGTTTCTCTTATTTTTCATGGGTAACGATCAAATCGTTATCATTTTAACATAGTTAGCTTGTTTCATTGCATTTATCAGTAAACGCGCTACAAATTTAAAAGTTATTATGAAATATGCAAAAAAAATATTTATGTTTTATAAAACAAAAAAGGCTGATTACACTTATCGTTTTGTAAAACAACAAGTTGGCAGATAATATTTTTCGTCAGCAAAGGCCTCGCACGTATTTTTATGCCAATAAAATTCGATTTTTGCAAAAAAAAGAAGTCTGCATCGATGTGATGCAGACTTCTATCATATACAAATCTTTTCAGACCAATCTTTACAAGTTCTTTCCGTGGCAATTCTTGTACTTCTTGCCGCTTCCGCAAGGACAAGGATCGTTGCGTCCAATCTTCGGACCTTCGTTCACGATTGGAGTGCGCTGAACCTCGCGTGTGTCGTGACTTGCAGCATCACGCTGTGCAGCCTCGCGAGCCTCGTCAATGTCAACCTTAGTCTCGGTGTACTGCTGACGTGGAGCAGGACGCTCAGGCTCAGCCTCGCGCAACTCAGGAGCAGCCGGACCATTTTCTTCGTTAGGTGCAACAGGAATCTGGGCACGCATAAGCACAGAAGTTGCATCGTTGTAAATTTTGTCGACCATTGAGTCGAAAATCTTGGCACTCTCAAGTTTGAAAATCAAAAGCGGATCTTTCTGCTCATAACTTGCATTCTGAACAGAATGTTTCAACTCATCGAGGTCGCGAAGGTTCTCCTTCCATCCCTCGTCGATAGAGTGAAGAAGGATTATCTTCTGGAACTGCTTCACAACGCTCTTGCACTCAGTCTCGTAAGCCTCCTTCATTGAGCACTGAACGTTGTACATGCGCTTTCCGTCAACAATAGGAATCATGATGTTCTCGAACATCTGACCCTGTGGCGACTCGTAAGCATTCTTTATCACAGGATATGCGATGCTTGCAATTCTGTCAGAACGACGCTTGAATACATCCATAACGGCTGCATAAGTATCGTCCTCGAGTTTCTCGCGTGGAACCGTCTCGAACTCATCCTGAGTAAATGGACACTCCATTGCGAAAACCTCAATCATCGACTCCTTGATTCCTTCGTAATCGTTATTCTTGATGATTGTGATTACGCGGTCCCATATCATGTTTGCAATATCGTTACCGATGCGCTCACCCATCAACGCGTGGCGACGCTTTTCGTAGATAACGGTACGCTGACGGTTCATAACATCATCATACTCAAGCAGATGCTTACGGATACCGAAGTTATTCTCCTCTACCTTCTTCTGAGCACGCTCGATTGAACGTGAAATCATAGGATGCTCAATCATATCGCCTTCCTCGTAACCGAAGCGATCCATAACGCTGGCAATACGCTCACTTCCGAACAGACGCATCAGATTATCCTCCAGAGAAACGAAGAATACTGATGAACCCGGGTCGCCCTGACGACCGGCACGACCACGCAACTGGCGGTCTACACGACGGCTCTCGTGACGCTCTGTACCAATGATTGCAAGACCACCGGCAGCCTTAACCTCGTCGGTAAGTTTAATATCGGTACCACGACCTGCCATGTTTGTTGCGATTGTTACGACACCAAGTCCGTTTATGCTCTTACCTGCCTCGGCAACAACCATAGACTCGCGTGCGTGCTCCTTGGCATTAAGCACCTGACAAGGAATGTGGCGCATGTCGAGCATTCGCTTCAGCAACTCTGAAATCTCGACAGATGTTGTACCAACAAGAACAGGACGACCAGCCTCGCGCATCTTAACAACCTCTTCGATTACGGCAGTATACTTCTCGCGCTTTGTCTTGTAAACACGGTCGTTCATATCAATACGAGCAACTGGGCGGTTTGTAGGAATCTCAACGCAGTCGAGTTTGTAGATATCCCAGAACTCACCAGCCTCGGTTGTTGCAGTACCTGTCATACCGGCAAGTTTGTGATACATACGGAAGTAGTTCTGCAAAGTGATTGTTGCAAATGTCTGAGTTGCAGCCTCGATGGTTACACCTTCCTTAGCCTCGACAGCCTGATGCAAGCCATCGCTCCAACGGCGGCCTTCCATTATACGGCCAGTCTGCTCATCAACAATCTTAACCTTTCCGTCGATAACAACATACTCGGTGTCTCTCTCGAACATTGTGTATGCCTTCAGCAACTGCTGAATTGTATGAACTCGCTCGCTCTTTGTTGAATAGTCGGCAAATGCGCTATCTTTCTTCTCTACGAATTCCTCTTCTGTAATCTTGCCGGCAGCCTTTTCCTTTTCAAGGTCTGAAAGGATTGAGGTGATATCAGGCAACACGAACAACTGGTCATCGTGAACAAGGTCGGCAAGGAATGCGTTACCCTTGTCTGTAAGGTCTACGCTGTTCTGCTTCTCATCAATAACGAAGTACAAAGGCTCGACAGCCTCTGGCATACGGCGGTTATTGTCGCGAATGTACTCTTCCTCTGTCTTCAGCAACTTGTTCTTAACGCCCTGCTCGCTGAGGAACTTGATGAGCGGCTTGTTCTTTGGCAACGCCTTGTGGCTGCGGAACAACGACAATGCTCCAGCTTCAACCTGCTTAGAGTCGCTGCTTGCCATAAGGTTCTTTGCCTCGGCAAGATATTCTGTTGCCAACTTGCGCTGAACAGCCACGAGCTGCTCTACAAGAGGCTTGTATTCGTTGAACAACTGCTCTACATCGCCCTTTGGAATAGGACCAGAGATGATAAGAGGAGTACGGGCATCGTCGATAAGCACAGAATCGACCTCATCGACAATGGCATAGTTGTGCTGACGCTGAACGAGGTCGGCAGGACTTGTTGCCATGTTATCGCGCAGATAGTCGAAACCGAACTCGTTGTTTGTACCAAATGTGATATCGGCTCTATACGCTTTTCTACGAGCCTCTGAGTTTGGCTGATGCTTGTCGATGCAGTCAACGGTAAGTCCGTGGAACTGATAGAGAGGTCCCATCCACTCAGAGTCACGCTTAGCCAGATAATCGTTCACAGTTACGACATGAACGCCGTTACCTGTCAAGGCATTCAGGAACACAGGAAGGGTTGCAACGAGAGTCTTACCCTCACCCGTAGCCATCTCGGCAATCTTACCCTGATGAAGAACAACGCCACCAAACAACTGAACGTCGTAGTGAACCATGTTCCAAGTCAAGTCGTTTCCGCCGGCAAGCCAGTGGTTATGATAGATAGCCTTGTCGCCGTCAATCTCGACAAAATCCTTTGTTGCTGCCAACTCGCGGTCGTAGTCGGTTGCTGTAACCTCTACAGTCTCGTTCTGGGCAAAGCGGCGCGCAGTATCCTTAACGATGGCATACACTTCAGGAAGAATCTCAGTCAAGCCTTCCTCAAGTTTGTCGAGAACCTGCTTCTCTATCTTGTCAATCTGCTCAAAGATTGGCTGACGGTTTTCGAGTTCAGTCTCCTCGATTTTAGCCTTCAGTTCTTCAATCTTGGCTTTCTCTTCCTTCACCTTGTCTTGCAGATATGCCTGAAGAACCTTTGTCTTTTTACGAAGTTCATCGTTAGATAGTTTCTCTATTTCAGGATAAGCAGCCTTAACCTTTTCAACCCAAGGCTGAATAGCCTTCATATCTCGAGTTGATTTATTACCAAACAACTTGGCTAATAAAGCATTGAAATTCATTATATTTTACTTTTTATATTTTAAAAATTGATAATATGCCGGCACAGCCGAGCGTGACAGCAGAAGCATTACAAGAAGATAGTGCGGAAGAACAAACTTCTGCGGAATAAGCGGCATTGCTATCAGAAACAGCGCGATGACTACAAACGCACATCTGTGATATGCACACTCTCTGTTCTTCACTCCCCTATATATAATATAAGGTATGGCAAGAAGAGGCAAAGGATTAAAAACCCACACCAACCAGTTACTGTCGACGGTTGGATGTACCGAGCATGTTGAAAGAAAGGCTATTATGCAACCAGCCAATCCCTGCGCCAGATATATTATTGAGTTTACAATCCAATATGAAGTTTTTTTCTTGAATTCATAGTAACACGCAACCACCGACAGCAGCAGAAGAATTGCAAACACGGTAGAAGGAGTCAGAACGGTAACGACTGGTTTCAGCGTATCTTCCGATGCTGCCACCACCACGCTGTCCGATGCCACTATCGCCTCTCCGTTGTCTTTCTTCGCTTTGCGGAAACTCGACGACAAGTATTGCGGAGCAAACATCTTCTTCTTGTCGGTTATGCAAGCATCCGCGCCGCTTCCAAGAAGCATGTCTATGCCAAACGAGTTCCAAGGGTCGAAACTGTTGTAATGATGAATTATGTCGCGATACGAAACAGTCTCTTCGGCAGGCACATCGGTATCAAAGCCATTGTATTCAATTCCGCCTTCAACGCTTCCTTCAATCATGTCGCGTGCACGCAGCGTGCAGTTATCGTAAAAGAAATTGTAGCGGTATATTCTGTTTTCAGGCTGGAAATTTACGCACAACGACTGGAATAGTCTTACTTTCTCATCAGATGTAAGATTGAGCACCTGCTCCCTCACCTCAGAGCCTCTGCGAGCATAAGACGAACGAAAATATTCAAACGGCTCAATGCCAAGCTGATAGTCGGTCTCGCCCTTTATGAAACGATACACAAAATCGGGTGTGTTAAAGTCGAACACGCCGTAATTGAACGTAATATCAGTTCCGCGGTTGTTGTTGAAGCGGATTGCCGTATGTCCATACTGCTCGTACACCTCCCTGCCCCCGCTGCAAGTTAGCAGACTCACGGTTGCAGAATCGGCATGAAAATCATCGGCAGCAACAGGCATCGACATGCTCGCCAACAAAATAAATGTCAGCAACTGATAAATAGCATCTGTTTTCTGTACCCTATGTTTCATAAAATCACGTGCAAAAATAGTGTTTTTAAAGTACACATGCACTAAAAGTCAAAAAAAAAATAACAAAATAGGCAAGAAAACTATGAATATAATGTTTTTTAATTTATTTTTGCATCGTAAAAGCGTGGATTACGTGAATTTGATTATTGACATAGGCAACACAACCGCGAAGATTGCGGTTTTTGAAAAAAACGAGATGGTGGATGTAATAAACGACTCCAACTCTTCGTTCTATCATCTGGAAGAGTTGATACAAAAGTATCAGCCAACCAAAGGCATATTGTCAACTGTAGTTCCGCTTTCTGCTGACATTGAGCGACAGATTTCAAATCTCCCGTTCAAGATGATGAAACTCGACGCTACGACAAACATCCCGGTACAGAACATGTACCACACACCCAACACGCTTGGGTCGGACAGGCTTGCTGCCGTAGTCGGAGCGTACACGCTGAACAACAGAAACAACACCCTCGTTGTTGACGCAGGAACATGTATAACATACGAGTTTCTCGACAGCGAAGGCAGATACTGGGGAGGCAACATCTCGCCCGGTCTGAACATAAGAATGAAGGCTATGCATGCTATGACAGCCTCATTGCCCGAGATTACGCTCGAGGGTGAAACGCCCGACTTTGGGTTCGACACCACCACGGCACTTCGCTCGGGAATAACAAAAGGAGTAACTATGGAAATTGAGGGATACATCCGCAAGACAAAGGTAAAGCATCCCGATTTAATGGTTTTTTTGACAGGTGGCGATTCGGAATGGCTTGCCAATAGCCTTGATGACACCATCGTAACAAACAAAAATTTAGTATTAATTGGCCTAAACAGAATTTTGGATGAAAATTAACGGAACGTTGAGCTGCATCTTGATGCTGAGCCTGCTCGCAGGCAATACCAAAGCACAGAACGGTGTTTCTACACCATACTCAAGATACGGTTTTGGAAAATTATCCGATGCTACTTCGGGATCCTCTTCAGCAATGGGTGGTATTGGGTACGGAATACGCGAAAACGGTAAGGTAAACACACTCAACCCGGCATCATACTCGGCTGTAGACTCACTTACATTCATCTTTGACGCCGGTGTATCGTTAGAGAACGTGAACTATTCATACGGAAAGAATAAGACAAACAAGAAGAGTTCAAGTTTCGACTATCTTACAATGCAGTTCAGGGCTTGGAAGAATATTGGAATGACGGTTGGCGTGCAACCTTTCTCACGCATAGGATACGAGTCAAGTACTACATCCGATATTGAGGGCTCAAAGGATGACTATAATCCAAACAACTACACCTCTACAGCCTCATACAAAGGCTCTGGAGGCTTGCACAAGGCTTTCGTTGGAGCGGGTTACCGAATCCTCGACAACCTTTCGGTAGGTGCCAACTTCTCATATATGTTCGGAGACATTCAGCACACCATCACATACACACCAAGTTTGTCAAGTTCGTATATCAACTATTGTCTGTACTCGGCAAGCATATCGACATACAGCATAGACTTGGGAGCACAGTACACGCTCAAGATGGATGCAAAGAAAAGCCTTACCATCGGTGCAGCAGCCACTTTGGGACACACAATCAACAACGATGCCTCATTGTACGAGACTCTGATGGACAGCAGCGGCGACACAATATACTCTAATAGAAATCCCGCCATTAAAGACGCTTTCGAACTGCCGCTGACAATAGGTGCAGGTGTAACTTATAGACACGACAACCGTCTTACTATTGGAGCAGATTACACTCTGCAAAAGTGGGGCGACTGCAAATTCCCGATGAAGGAAGACGTAGCAAACGGTACAACCAAAACTACAATCTACGCCTCAAGAACTGGCTATCTGCTTGACAGAAGCAGATTTGCAGTTGGTGCGGAATATATTCCAAACCCTGTGAGCCGCAAGTATCTGAGAAGAGTTAAATACCGCTTAGGTGCATCATACTCTACTCCATATATAAAGGTAAACGGAGCAGACGGACCAAGAGAAATAAGTGTAACTGGCGGTTTTTCGCTGCCAATACAGAACCAGATTAACAATCGCTCGTGCCTGAACATTTCCGCACAGTGGGTAAACAGCAAGTCGTCGGCAATCGGGCTGACAGAGAATTATCTGCGTGTTTGTGTGGGACTTACATTCAACGAGAGATGGTTCATGAAGTGGAAATTCGATTAAACACTATAAGAGAAAAATAAGGAGAGTAAGAAAATTTATTATTAAAAAACTAAATCTCATTATACAATGAACGTTAAAAATCTTGCATGCATTGCTGCACTTGCTTTTGCAGCAACAGGTAATGCTTTCGCTCAGGACGATTGCATGAGCAACATGAGTATCTATCAGGAGTACTACAAGCAGAAGAACTATAAGGATGCATATCTTCCTTGGAAAGCTGTGATGGATAACGCAAGTTGCAAGCACAACATGGCACTTTATCAGAAAGGTGCAACAATTCTTCAGAATCTTGTATATTCAGAGACTAACGCCGCTAACAAGAAAGCTAAGTTTAACGAGCTTATGGCTTTGTGGGACGAGCGTATCTCAAAGCTCGACCAGCTTAACGCAACAGTTCGTACAAAGAGTACTCTTGGCGATATGTACTGCCGTAAGGCTTACGACTACATCACATACGGTGCCGGCTGCGGCGCAACTAACGATGTAGCCTACACTATGTTCCGCAAGGGTATCGACATCATCGCTCAGAAGGACGATGAGAATGTACAGGGCTTCGTTCTTTCTAAGTACTTCGACGTATCATACGCTAAGTATCAGGCTGATCCAGAAGGCTTCCGCGAGCAGTTCTTGAAGGACTACATGGAGACTACTGAGATTTGCGAGAAGATGCTTGCTGCTGCCAACAACGAGCCAAACCCAGCAAAGGCTAAGCAGATTGTTGACCAGTACGACCCAGTACAGAGCAACGCCGAGGCAACACTTGCTGTATCTAAGGCTGCAGAGCCAGAGATGCTTAACAAGATGTTTACTCCTAAGATTGAGGCTAACAAGAACGACGTTGACTACTTGAACTCAGTATTGTCAATCATGTCAGCTAACAACGCAACTAAGTTCGAGACTTATTACAAGGCTGCTAAGTATGCACACGCAATCAAGCCTACTTACGAGTCTGCTATCGGTTGTGCTGCTGATGCTAACCGCAACAATCAGGCTGCTGCCGCTGCAAAGTACTACGATCAGGCTCTTACTCTCTGCCCTAACGAGCAGCAGAAGGCTAAGATCTGTTTGCAGGTTGCAAAGGCTATGCTTAAGAGTGGTAACACAAGCAACGCTGAGAAGTATCTTTCTCAGGCTACAACAATCACTCCAGCTCTTGCAGGTAAGGCAGATATGATTCGTGCACAGATTGCAGCAGTAAACGGTAACTACGACAGCGCTATCAACCTCAGCAACAAGGCTGCTCAGGAAGACGTAACTCTTACTGGTCAGGCTGAGCGTATGAACAAGCAGATGGCTGAAGCTAAGGTCAAGAAGGCTGCTCAGGATAAGTACAACGCAGCTGTTAAGGCTGAGCAGGCTAAGAAGGCCAAGGAAGAGGCTTTCTGGAAGGGCGGCAAATAATTTCTTGTGTTGAGACATTCAATGACAAGCAGTTACAGATATTTAATTATCAACCATATAAGCATAACAGCGGCTATCACTGCCGTTGTTATGCTTCTTTCGTTTTCCGGTTGTTCGGGCGAGAAAAAGCACATGGCGCCAGCCGTGAGCAATCGCGACCAACTGCCAATACTGAAGTCGAAAGGCGTATCAACGCTAATCTCAGACAGCGGCGTGATAAGATACAAAATCGTAGCCGAAGAATGGTATATCTACGACAAGACCGATCCGTCTAAATGGAGTTTCGAAAAGGGGCTCTACCTTCAGAAATTCGATCAGAAATTCCATGTAGACGCGAGCATTCAGGCCGATACAGCCTACTTCTACGACCAGAAAAAGTTGTGGGAACTGAAAGGCAACGTATTTATCCGCAACCAAAGGGGCGACAGATTCTATACCGAACTGCTCTACTGGGATCAGATTACGCACAAAATATACTCGCCTATCCACGTCAAGATTGAAGGCATAGACCGCCGGCTTGAAGGTGCAGACTTCACCGCCAACGAGGAAATGACCGACTATATGTTCCACAAGGCAAGCGGCGCCCTTCCGATGGAAGACAAGCAAGCCAACAACGACTCGATAAAGCGCGCCATGGTGCGCCCATCATAATCCTTACTCAAGGCACAGAATGGAACTGTTAACAATATTCATAGAAATAATCGTAGCCATCATATTTTCAGGGTTTTTCTCTGGAATGGAGATTGCTTTCGTTTCGTCGAGCAAACTGCGCTTCGAGATGGACAAGAGCGAGAAGAGCATAACGTCGCACATTCTGTCGCATTTCTACCAGAAGCCAAACGAGTTCATTTCTACCCTACTCGTGGGCAATAACATCTCGCTCGTAATCTACGGTATCTTGATGGCGCAGGTCATCACAATCCTTTTCGGAAACTATCTGAATCTGCGGTTCGACAACAACGAGGGAACACTTGTGATGATTCAGACGATAATCTCGACTGTTATAATACTTTTTACAGGCGAATTTCTGCCAAAGACTCTGTTCAAGATAAACCCGAACAGAATGCTTACGCTGTTCGCCGTTCCGGCTTTCGTATGCTACGTCGTTCTCTACCCAATTTCGAAAATAGCCACCGGGATTTCGAAGATTTTCCTTCTGATGTCGGGCACAAAGATAAACAAGAAGGAAACCGCCAAGGCATTTACGAAAGTCGACCTCGACTATCTTATCCAGTCGAGCATCGACAACACGAAAGACGACAAGGAGATAAACGACGAGGTTAAGATTTTCCAGAACGCGCTCGACTTCTCGAACGTGAAAATCAGAGACTGCATTGTGCCGCGAACCGAAATTCAGGCGGTAGAGGTAAACTCGTCGATTGACGTTCTGCGCTCGCATTTCATCGAGAGCGGAAACTCAAAAATCATCATCTACAAAGAAGACATCGACCACATCATAGGCTACATTCACTCGTCGGAACTGTTCAGACATACCGACGACTGGAACAAGAATCTGCGCGACATTCCAATCGTGCCCGAGACGATGGGCGCGCAAAAACTGATGAAACTCTTCATCAAGAACAAGAAGAGCATCGCCGTGGTTGTTGATGAATTTGGCGGCACATCGGGCATCGTCACGCTTGAGGATTTGGTTGAGGAAATCTTCGGCGACATTGAGGACGAGCACGACAACACCACCTACATTGCCAAGCAGACCGGCGAGAACGACTACGTTCTGTCGGCACGTCTGGAGATTGAGAAAGTAAACGAGAAGTTCAACCTCGAACTTCCCGAAAACGACGAGTATCTGACAATCGGAGGCTTGATTCTGCATGAGTATCAGAGTTTTCCGAAACTGCACGAAATAATAACGATAGGACGCTATCAATTCAAAATTCTGAAGGTTACAAACACGAAAATCGAACTTGTGCGCCTAAAAATTATTGAATAAGTTAAAAATGCATTAAAAATTCACATTATTAATACTTTTTTTGTATCTTCGTGCGCTAATTCTTAAAAACAAGGAAAAAATAAATAATAAAAAATAATAAAATGCCAGCATTACAAAACATTCAGAAGCATGGCAAGGTACTCATAGCAGTCGTTGCCCTTGCTTTGTTTGCATTTATCGCAGAAGAGGGGTTCCGTGCAATGGAACAGAACTCAAACGCCAACAGAAACAAGGTTGGTGAGATAGACGGTGAGGCTATTTCAGCCTCAGATTTCGAGAAACTCGTTGACGAATATACCGAAGCAATGAAGTTCGTTCAGCAGAGATCTTCATTCACCGACGAGGAAACAACACAGATTAAGGATCAGGTGTGGCAGATGCTTGTCAACAACAAACTTGTTGAGAACGAGTGCAAAAAGCTCGGTCTGACAGTTACCGACGAGGAACTTCAGAACATCATCAACGAAGGCAACAGCCCATTGTTGAGCCAGACTCCTTTCATCGGTCAGAACGGTCGTTTCGACAAGGATATGCTAAAAAAATTCCTTGCCGACTACGAAAAGACAAAGACTCAGAATCCACAGATGGCTGAGCAGTATGCACAAGTATACAAGTTCTGGACATTCATCGAGAAGATGCTGAGAACTCAGACTCTTCAGATGAAGTATCAGGCACTCATCTCTAACGCCCTTATCTCAAACCCTATTTCAGCAAAGGCATCGTTCGAGAACCGCACAAACCAGAGCGACATTCTGATGGCAGCCGTTCCATATGCAACAATCAACGATAACGATGTTAAGATTGAAGAGGCTGACTACAAGGCTGCATACGAAAAGAACAAGGAGCGTTTCAAGAACTTTGCTGAAAGCCGCGACATCAAGTACATCGACGTACTTGTAAAGGCAAGCCCAGCAGACCGCGCAAGCCTTGAGGAGGAGATGAAGGAATACGTTACAAAACTTGCTAACGGCGAAGATGCAACAAACGTAGTTCGCTTGTCCAACTCACTTGTTCCATATTCAGACGTATTCGTTTCTAAGCACGTCCTTCCGGGCGACATCGCAGGCAAGATTGATTCAACAGCCGTTGGAACAGTTGCCTCTACATTCTACAACGCTCAGGACAATACACTTAACTGCTACCGCTACATTGCAAAGGCTTCAATTCCTGATTCAGTTGAGTACCAGTCAATTATGGTAATGGGCGCAAGCAAGGATGAGATCAAGACTAAGACCGACAGCGTTGTAAACGCAATCAACGCAGGCGGCGATGTTAAGGCAATCGCTAAGAACTACAACCAGACAGGCGAGTCATCATGGTTGACAAGCCGTCAGTACGAGGGTCAGAAGTTGAGCACAGAGAATGTTAAGTACATCAACGCTGTTACAACTCTTGGCGTTGGCTCAACAACAGTTGTAGAGACTGCTCAGGGCAACGTAGTTGTAAAGGTTCTTAACCGCAAGGCTTTCAGCGACAAGTACAAGGTTGCTGCAATCAAGCGCGAAGTTACATTCAGCAAGGAGACATACAGCAAGGCTTTCAACAACTTCAGCCAGTTCGTTGCAAAGAACAAGACTCTGAAGGAAATAGAGGCTAACGCTTCAAAGAGCGGCTATACTGTTCTCGACCGTTCAGACATCTACAGCAGCGAGCACAACGTTTGCGGCGTGGGCAACACTCGCGAGATTATGCGCTGGCTCTTCAACGATGCTAAGAAGAACGACGTTTCTAAGCTTTACGAGTGCGGTACAGACAACGACCACATGATGCTCATCGCTGTTACAGGCGTTAACGAGGCTGGATATCTTCCACTCGAGAAGGTTAAGCCTATGTTGAAGAACGAGATTCTTAACGACAAGAAGGCAGAGAAGATTATCGCAAGCCTTGGCAACGTTAAGAGCGTAGCAGACGCAAAGAAGCAGAAGGGTGCAGTATCTGACACTATCAAGCACGTTACATTCTCTGCTCCTGCTTTCGTTATGGCAACAAGCTCAAGCGAGCCAGCACTTAGCGCACGCGTAAGCATGACTGCTAAGGGTCAGTTTGCTGGTCCTGTAAAGGGTAACGCCGGAGTTTTCGTATTCCAGGTTCTCGACAAGCAGAAGGCTCAGGAGAAGTTCGATGCTAAGACTGAGGAAGGAATGCTTACAAACATGGCAGCACGCGCTGCAAGCCGCTTCATCAACGACCTTTACATCAAGGCTAAGGTTGTAGACAAGCGTTACATGTTCTTCTAATCTTTTGATATTAGAAATTAAACCAAACATAAAATCTGAATGCGGATTCGTTCTGCATTCAGATTTTTTTTACATCTTTGCCGTCATGAAAAGAAACGCATTATCAATACTTTTGCTAACTATAAGCCTTGGCGCAGCGGCTCAAGGCTATCAGACCAACGAAATCCAGACTTTCAACATGACGAAAGCCGGAATAAAGCCACGCAACTACAGCGGAATCGCGCACCTTGACGGAAGTCGATATGCCCTCGTAAGCGACAAGGAAGATTCCGACGGATTCTTTATCTTCAGCATCGAACAGGACAGCATCACGGGCAGAATCATCAGCGTTAAAGACGAAGGATTTCGCTCTGCAAAAACAGGCACACAGAGAGATATGGAAGGCATCTGCGCACGAATCTGCAACGGCGACACGCTCATCTACATCGCGGCAGAAAACGACCAACAGATTCTTGAATACAATTCGAACGGCATTCCAACAGGAAAGAGTATGAATATTCCAGAAGAATTCAGCAAAAACAACATTCAGGGAAACTACGGATTCGAGTCGCTCGCCTACTCTGCCGCAACAAATCAGTTTTGGACAACAACCGAAAATGCTCTGAAAAAAGACATCGGCAAACCGGACGAAGGCGTAAGACTACGCCTGCAATCGTTTGACGACAATCTGAAGACAAAACATCAATACGAATATCGCACCGATTCTCCTGTTTACGGAAACAAAAAGAAACGAAACTACGCTTTCGGTGTGGCTGAAATCTGCGCACTCGCCGACTATGGTCTGATTGTGCTCGAACGCGAATTTATCGTCACTCCAAACTACATCGGAAGCAAGTGCAATCACAAACTTTACATCATAAAACCTACGAAGAATGACGTTTCGATGGAAAAGGATCTGCTTTACTCGTTCGAGACAAAGTTCAATCTCTCTCACAAAAATCTTGCCAACTATGAAGGCATGTGCCTCGGCGCAAGACTTTCCAACGGAAAGCAAACACTCCTGCTCGTAAATGATTCACAAGCAGGAGCGGGAAATAAAATTTTTGCGCTACAAGATTACCTGAAAGTAATCTCTATTTCTTATCCTCACGAAGCGGAATAGTGGTGTCGCCAGCAAGCGATTCAACCATAGGAAGCATACGTTTGTAGGCTTCGAGCACTTCGAGAATCTTTTTTTCTTGAAAGTTGAATTCGTTTAGTGTTATCTTCGGTTTCTCGTTAAGAATCTTTCGTTTGAGGAACTGAAACGCCGTTCCTCGTCCCATTATCTCCTTTCGGAAAATCTCGTAATTGAATACGAAATACTTTTCGTGGCGGCAACATTCGAGCACCACGTCCCACCGTTTTTGCGTAAACTGATTGAACAACCGCAGAATCTTTACACATTCGCCAACGTCGTTCAATGCATCCACAAAGGCTCGCATGACGCGTTCCTGCTGAGTTTTTGGGTCGTAGTCGTAAACATGGTTCACAGCATCCGTTGCATGTTCCGCAGCCCTGCTCACCTTGTGATTCCAATTCTGATTCTGCGATTGGAAATATAGTTTATCCATCTGAGCAACAAGTCTTTCGCGAATATTCCAAACCTCCTTCACATGCTTGTAATTAAGCAAATCGGTAGCCTTGTTCTTTACAAGATATTCGAAAAGTTCGCCCATTATATAAAGGTTTCGTGCAACGCTGTTTCTCATTCGGTAGATATCGGTTGCAAGAATCTCGACAGACGAATCAAGATTGTCTCCCTCGGTTTCCATCATCTCGCTGTGCCCGAGGAAAGTCGAAATTCTATCGACATCATGCGACTTGTAAACCGTTTCGGCATCTGCATCAACCTTAAGCAGGTGTTGCTCGATGTTTTCCAAATCGGCTGTCTGCTTTTTGTAATCTTCCTCTGCAAGAAGCATATAACCCTTCATAATTGCATGATGTTCAGGCACTTTGTAAAAAGTACGGTTATTGTAATTGTAAACCCAATAAGGAATCATCAGCGCAGGAATAACGACGTTTACGACAAACATAAATGCCAGTACCATCCACGAAACCAGCAGAATATAGTTGTTTGCAAGATGCCAGTCCCAGTTTTCCCAATAAACTGTTAGCATTTCTGGCGTGCGCCAATAAAACATCAGCGCAGAATAGTTAAGCGAAAACAGAGTTACGATGATTATGATGCTCAGAATTCGCCACCAAAAATTTCGATTCTGTCCCGTGAGATGGAAAAGATGAGCCGTCCACAATCCGCCGAGAAACAGAAAGAGATACGTTCCCCACACGGTTGTCGGCTCGGGAGTTTCAACATCGTCCTTCTGCCAAGCCCACACAATTGTTGCACCCATGTAGACCAAGAAAAGCACAAAGAATGCGTATTTTACCACAGGATTGCTCTGCTGATAACTTTCGATGTTACGGTTTGCCGATTCAAACTCCTCAACCGTGATAATATCGTTATCAACGCCCGACCTCAGATATTTCTGAGTTGTACATACCTTGTTTTTCTTAAGGTCTGCATCTTCGGTTCGGCAACTACAGAACATTGCCGTCATCACTGTTATAAGTAAGAATAACAAAAAATTCCTTATCTTCATCCCCGAATATTATATTATAAAAGGTAACATTATTGACACAAATATACATACCCCATACGAAAAGAACAAATTTTTAGACATAAAAATTGAATTTACGCACATAAAATTCTGTCATTTGGACATCTGAAAGCCCTTCGTCAACTATCAGAGGGCGATTTTCAAAATCAAAGAAGAACAAAGAAAGCCGGCTGTGCGAACAATCGGACGTAAAAAAATTCGTCAGTCTCACGTTATTTTCATATTTTTGTACTCACTCAAAAAATATCTGGAAGAAATGAAAAATAAGACATACGAAGAATCAATGGCGCGTCTTGAGGAAATAACCAAAAAGATTGAAGCTCGCGAACTAACCATCGACGAACTAAGCAATAATCTTAAAGAGGCGCAGCAACTGCTGAAATTCTGCAAAGACAAATTGTATAAAACCGACGAAGATATACAGAAAATATTGGATAAGGCAGAAGACCTGTAAAAAAGTCAAACAAAAATATAGTTTGTGTTGATAAATTTTGTAATTTTGCTTTCGACTTTCAACAAATTGAAAGTAACAACACTGATTTTATTTAATAATATAATAAGGCAATGAACGAATTAGACTGGAAAAATCTGCCTTTTGGTTATATAAAGACAGACTATAACGTACGCTGCTACTATCGCAATGGAAAATGGGGTGAGATTGAAGTTTCATCAGAAGAAACCATCAACATGCACATGGCAGCAACATGTCTGCACTACGGACAGGAAGCATTTGAGGGACTGAAAGCATATCGCTGCAAGGATGGCAAGGTAAGAGCTTTCCGCATTGAAGAGAACGCTGCACGCTTGCAGAGCACTTGCCGCGGAATTCTTATGCCAGAGTTGCCAACCGAGAAGTTTGTCGAGATGGTGAAGAAGGTGGTACGCCTTAACGAACGCTTCATTCCGCCATACGAGAGCGGTGCAACACTCTATGTACGTCCTCTTCTTATAGGCACAAGCGCGCAGGTAGGCGTGCATCCAGCATCTGAATATCTGTTCATTATCTTCGTAACTCCAGTAGGACCATACTTCAAGGGAGGTTTCTCAACCAACCCTTACGTCATCATCCGCGAGCACGACCGTTCGGCTCCTCTCGGAACTGGAATCTACAAGGTTGGAGGTAACTACGCCGCAAGCCTTCAGGCAAACAAGAAGGCTCACGACCTTGGCTACGCATGCGAGTTCTATCTCGATGCAAAAGAGAAGAAATACATCGATGAGTGCGGTGCTGCCAACTTCTTCGGAATAAAGGACAACACATACGTCACTCCAAAATCAACATCAATCCTGCCATCTATCACCAACAAGAGTCTTATGCAACTTGCCGAGGACTTCGGAATGAAGGTTGAAAGACGCAAGATTGCCGAGGAAGAACTCGAAACATTCGAGGAGGCCGGAGCATGCGGAACAGCAGCCGTAATCAGCCCTATCGAGCGCATCGACGACCTTGAACTGAACAAGAGTTATGTGATTGCAAAAGACGGCAAGCCGGGTCCTGTGAGCACAAAGCTGTATAACAAACTCATCGGAATTCAGTATGGCGAAGAGCCTGACACACACGGCTGGATTACAGTTGTAATTGAATAAAAAACATAACGTAATTTATTTACGCACCTTGATAACCGGACACATCGAAAGATGTATCCGGTTATATGGGTTATAATTAACACTAATGTAAAAATGGGCAAAGGAAAGTTAGAAAAATTCGCCGACATGCGAAACTACCCACATGTTTTTGAATATCCGTTCTCGGTGGCAGACAACGTGCCTTTCGAGATGAAGGGAAAATGGAACGAGATGTTCTTCCACAACAGTAACCCTATCGTTCTTGAACTGGGCTGCGGACGAGGAGAATACACCACCGGACTGGCACGGATGTATCCTGACAAGAACTTCATCGGCGTTGACATAAAGGGAGCGAGAATGTGGACAGGTGCAACAGAGGCACTCAAAGACGGACTGAAAAATGTGGCTTTTCTTCGCACCAACATCGAGATAATCGAACGCTTCTTTGCAGCAGGCGAAGTGAGCGAGATTTGGCTTACATTCAGCGATCCGCAGATGAAGAAAGCCACAAAGCGACTCACCAGCACATACTTCATGAACAGGTATCGCAAGTTCCTTGTTCAGAACGGATTAGTACATCTGAAGACGGACAGTAACTTTATGTTTACATACACAAAGTACATGCTCGAAGGCAACAAACTCCCCGTTCAGTTCATTACCGACGACTTGTATCACAGTGGTCTGAATGACGAAATTCTGAACATCAAGACGTACTACGAACAGCAATGGCTCGACCGTGGTCTGACAATAAAATACATACGCTTTGAACTTCCGCAAGAAGGCGAACTAAGTGAACCAGACGTCGAGATTGAACTCGACGAATATCGCAGTTACAATCGCAGCAAACGCAGCGGTCTGCAAACCAGCAAATAAGAAATCAAATAAATAGTTATGACATTATATCCAAAGTTAATTAACGACGCACTTGCAACAGTACGCTATCCCGGCACAGGCAAAAACCTGATTGAGGCTGAGATGATTGAGGACGACATGCGAATTGACGGCATGAAAGTGAGTTTCTCTATTATATTCGACAAGCCAACCGACCCTTTCATGAAATCGGTAATCAAGGCTGCCGAGGCGGCAATCCATACATACGTAGACAAAGATGTTGAGGTAACCATAGGTGTAAAGACCATTCAGGCAGCACGCCCGGAAGTAGGCAAACTTCTTCCGCAGGTAAAGAACATCATTGCCGTTTCAAGCGGAAAAGGCGGCGTTGGAAAATCTACCGTGGCAGCCAATCTTGCTGTTGCTCTGGCAAAACTCGGCTACAAAGTCGGACTGCTCGATACTGATATTTTCGGCCCAAGTATGCCAAAGATGTTCCAGACCGAAGACGCTCGTCCTTATATGGATAGAATTGACGGTCGCGACCTTATCATACCAATCGAGAAATATGGTGTTAAGTTACTGAGTATCGGTTTCTTCGTTAATCCCGACCAAGCAACTTTGTGGCGCGGCGGAATGGCTTGCAACGCTCTGAAACAACTTATTGCCGATGCAAATTGGGAAGACCTCGACTACTTCATTCTTGACACACCTCCGGGAACGAGCGACATTCATCTTTCTCTTGTTCAGACACTTGCAATCACCGGTGCTGTAATTGTCAGCACTCCTCAGCAGGTGGCTTTGGCTGATGCTCGCAAGGGCATCAACATGTATCAGAACGACAAGGTTAACGTGCCTATTCTCGGACTGATTGAAAACATGGCATGGTTCACACCTGCCGAGCACACAGACGAGAAGTATTATCTGTTTGGCAAAGAAGGCGTTAAGAATCTTGCCGAGGAGATGAACATTCCACTGCTTGGACAGATTCCTATCGTTCAGAGCATTTGCGAGAACGGCGACAACGGAACGCCTGTTGCACTCGATGCAGGCAGCATCGTCGGAAATGCTTTCATTCAGTTGGCACAAAAGGTTGTTGATGCCACAAAAAAACGCAACGATGAACTTGAACCAACAAAAATCGTCGAGGTAAGCAAAAAATAAGCATCAGAGATGATTGAGTCATCAAGAAATAAATGCAAAGAAATAATGCGCCAGTTGGAAGCCATGAAAAAACTTCCGACTGACGCTTTTGCTGCTTCGCAAGAAAAGGTTCTTTCCGACCTTCAGAAAATAATCGAGAGCACAAGCACAACACTGGCAAACACGCCAAGCACAAGCGCATTCACTAACCGCACAGAAGAACTTGAAAATGAACTAAATAAACTTCTTCAAACAAAACAAAACATCAAGCAAAACAATCTATCTGAAGCCATAAAAATCCTGAACGATTTTGCTGAAGGAAAGGCTGATCCGATGTCATATTTCACCGGGATGGACGATCTTTTCAGTTTTCAAGATCCCGACGATTTTTGATCCCGAATGCTATAAATATCCAATTTGTCTACCTAAAAAAGCGTTAATGTCATAATTCTTTATTATCTTTGTAAAGATTTAACATATCCTAAATAAAAGAAGAGCAATATTATGGCAGAAAGTACCATTAAAAATTCTTTTGGCACTGGAGACGAAGAAACCGCAGGATTTGATTTTCAGTCACTTATAGCGGTTTTCTTAATGAATATACACTGGTACATTTTATGTATCGGCATAGCACTTGGTGTGGCTTACTATCTTATCAGAACAGCAATTCCGCTTTACAGCGCAGGTGCTCGCGTTGAAATAAAGGACGAGAAGAGCAACTACGAAACACGTTCGTTGATGGACTTGGGTGTACACTCGGTCAGCGATGGTAGGCAGAACGATATTGCTCCTATGCGAACAACAAACATCTCAAAGCAAGTAATCAGAAACCTTAAGCTATACACTACCTACTTCGTAAGCGGAAACATGCGTGATACAGAGTTGTATCGTAATCAACCCGTTACAGTAGACATCGAAAAAGACAAGCTGTTCGACCTTCCGGGCAACATTGTTCTCACACTAAGCGAAGATCCAAACGGAATCAAAATTACAGGAAATGCCAATGGCGAGCCGATAAATAAAAGGCTGAAATATCTTCCAGCCGTATTCAATACAAAAGTCGGAAAAATTTCAGTATACCGAAATCCTGAAAAACCCGGTACTATTGAGCAGCCGATGACCGTAACCATCACCAACCCTAACAATCTTGCGCCAATGTACGCATCTGGCGTAAGCATAAATCCGGCAAGCGATTCGGAAACGGACATGGTTCTCGGACTTTCGGGCACAAATGCAGACCGATGCAAAGACTATCTTCGCGAACTCGTTTCTGTCTACAATGATGAGTGGAACAGAGACAAAAACATGGTTGCGCAGAAAACCGAAGAATTCATCAACAAACGTATAGAATTGATTAGTAAGGAACTGGGTGATGCCGAAAGTAAAGTAGAAGATTTTAAAGTTTCAGAAGGAACACTGAACATCGGCGACGAAGGCGTTGCGGCATACGAAAAGAAAATAGAATATCAGGAAAGAGTTACAGAACTGAACATGCAGCTCGGCATGCTCTCTGCCCTCTCCGAATATATTAACAAAAAGGAGAATCACATGCAGCTCATCCCTAATAACATAGGTATTCAGGATGGAACGATAACGACTCTTGTAAACGAATATAACAAGGACCTGAAAGAACGCGCAAGACTGATGCGTAACAGTTCGGAGACAAGTCCCGTGGTTGTTCAGAAAACGCTCGACTTGGAGCAATGCATGAACAATATCAAGGCTGCGATTACAAGTGCAAGATACGGCATCAATCTAAATAAGAAAGACCTTACAAAGCGCATAAACGAAGAAAACAACAAGGTTATTGCAACCCCTTCGAAGCAGCGAATTCTTGCCAACTTCTCTCGTCAGCAAGACGTGAAGGCTGGATTGTACATAATGTTGTTGCAGAAACGCGAGGAAAACTCCATCACAATGGCTGCAACTACCGACAAGGCAAAACTTGTTGACGACCCTTATTTCGCAGGTCAGATTTATCCAAAAGAACAGATGATTTGGGTCAGCGCAACCGCAATAGGATTCACAATTCCTTCAACAATTCTCTTTATTCTGGCGATGTTCCGCTACAAGATTGAAGGACGTTCGGATATTGAGAAACTGACAACAATTCCTATTTTGGGCGACGTTCCGATAGACAAGAATCTGAAACAGGGCGAACGTGCCATTGTTGTTAAGCCAAATACCAACAACCTTATGGCGGAAACATTCCGAGGAATACGAACGAACCTCGACTTTGTGATGGAAGAAGGAAAGCAAAAAGTCCTTCTAGTAACATCAACTTCGAGCGGCGAAGGTAAAACTTTCATAGCCAGCAACATAGCAATGAGCGAATCGCTTTTGGGACGCAAGGTCCTGCTCATCGGTCTTGATATCCGTAAACCACGCATTGCAAGTCTTTTCGGACTACACGACAAGCGTCGCGGTATCACGGCATATCTTTCCGGCGACATCAACGACTACAATACGCTGATGGCACAAATCATGCCTTCGGGCATCAGCGACCATCTCGATCTGCTTCCTTCGGGAACAATTCCGCCAAACCCATCGGAGTTGCTGGCAAAAAAGAATATCGGCGCAGCCGTTGCATATCTACGCAACATCTACGACATGATTATCATCGATACAGCTCCGGTAGGACAGGTTTCTGATACTCTTCAACTTGGCTATCTGGCAGACGCATCAATATATGTTGTGAGAGCCGACTACACTCCGAAGGCAACATTCAGCATGATTAACAGTTTGCGCGATTCGAAGAAACTGCCAAGCATGAATCTCGTGCTCAACGGAATTGACCTTACAAACAAGAAGTACGGCTACTACTACGGATATGGAAGTTCGGGCAAGGGATACGGCTATGGCTATGGTAGATACGGCTATGGTAGATACGGATACGGCAAGAGCGGATACGGATACGGATACGGCTTGTACGAGGACGGTTACGGCTACGGAGAAAGTGCCGACACAAATGAAGAAAAAGATAAAAACAATTAAATTATAATATCATGACAATAGCAGTCGACTTTGACGGAACGATTGTAGAACACCGCTATCCTGCAATAGGACGCGAGATTCCGTTCGCTATACAAACCCTAAAAATGCTGATAAAAGACCAGCACAGACTTATTCTGTGGTCGGTCAGAGAAGGGAAAACTCTTCAGGAGGCAGTAGACTGGTGCAAAGAACGCGGCGTAGAATTCTATGCCGTAAACAAAGATTATCCTGAAGAAACTCAAGAAGGAAACAAGAACTATTCAAGAAAACTGAAAGTCGACATGTTCATCGACGACAGAAATCTTGGCGGTATTCCAGACTGGGGAATGATTTACCAGATGATTACAGAGCACAAGACTCTCGAAGAACTGATTAGAGAGGAGATTCGCTCAGAAACCGAACCTCCAAAGCGGAAGAAAAAATGGGGTATTTTCTAAGATAGAGTCCTTTTGCGGATACAGACCGCAGGAACTCCTTGATAAACAGAATCACAATCCAGATTTTTGGTAGCCACGCTGCCCAAAGTCAGGATTGTGTTTTTGTTTACAATCACTCCCGGACCTACCACAGCCCTCGCTCCAATCCAACAACCATCACACAGAACGATAGGCGCATTTCGGTACGGCATATTATACAAGGTGTAATCGTGATTTCCCGTTATCAAAAGCGCATCTTGCGATACACAAACGTTATTTCCGATTGTAACATAGTCGAGGTTGTCAATCCAGCAACGTTCGCCAAGCCAAACGTTGTCGCCAATCGTGAGTTTCCACGGAAACTTTATGCGAACTTCATTCTTGATAACAAGCCCTTTGCCAATCTTTGCACCGAAAGCCTTCAGAAGAAAGATTTTAAAACCCATAAACGGATTCCACGATGCCCTTACAAAAAGAGCATTCACGAAATACCATAGCGTAATCTTGATGAATCCCGCGCCCTTGTCAAAATTTCCAGTGGTAAACTTACTTAAATCGACACTGCTCATGATAACATTTTTTTATAGAAAGATATCAGTTTTTCGCCCATCATTCCGAGAGAATATTCGCGGCTGATGACAGAGAACGCGTTGCGCCCCTTCTGCTGCAATTCGTCGGCTGAAAGAGATGCGAAATCTGCCAATGCATCGGCAACATGCTCCACTCCTACCGGAACGCACCAGCCGCTATCTGTATCTGCCAAAATCTGCCAAGGCGTTGTATTTGTCGTTATTACAGGAATCGAAGCAGACATCGCCTCGGCTACCACAAGACCAAAATTCTCGCTGTAAGTTGGCAGAACAAGCACCGAAGCATTTGAAATCATACGCCATTTGTCATCGCCATAAATGCCTCCAACGAACTCAACAATGCTGTTCAGATTATTTTCAGAACAGAAATTCTTCAGTTTTTCGACATAGGCAGAATCGCCATCGCCTGCGATTTTCACCTTATAACCTGCTATTTTTTCACGAACACGGCACAAAGAATCCAAAAGAATCTCGATACCTTTCTTCGGATGTATTCGCGAAAGAAACAGAATATATTTCTCGCCGTCAGATTTCAGACTTGCGCACTTTTTTGCTATCGACTCTGAATCTATGCCTATTGGAATAACATCGATGTTTAAGTTTGCAACATCCGCAATTTTACAATCCGAATAATACTGAATCACATGCTTTTTCTCCTCTATTGCCGTAACCGTCTGCCACATAGATGTTTCCAGTTGCCGTCTCTGAAAGAAAATCATACCGAGTTTCTTTTTCCAACGGTTACGGTTTACAATCCAAGGCTCTAACATTCCATGAACGGTGAGCGCACATTTGTAGCCCTTCTGCTCTGCCCACAACTGAGCCCACGCGCATTGCGGAAGCCAAATTGTGTTGATGTGAACGACATCTGGCTTTTCGGCATCGAGAATGGCAGTCAATTCTTTTTTGTATCTACTTCGCGAATACCATTTCGACTGCATGAAAATGACTTTCGCTCCACTGATTTCGACCGGATTCGGCGAGGCATCAGCAACGAAAACAAGTTCGGCTCTTGAGCGCAACGAGAGCGCGAGCATCTGCATGTATGTCGTTGTGCCGCCAAACGAACGGTCGAGCGTATTTATGTAATGTAGAATTTTCATTTTGCCAAAACTTCTTTATAAACTTCCTCGTACTGTTTTACAATACACGAAAGTTTGAATCGCTTTACGTTTTCGAGTCCGTCGGACACAAGTTTCTGCCTCAAATCCTCATCTGAAATCAGTTTTCTGAAACCTTCGGAAATCTCCTGAACGCTTTCGGGATTGACGAAATATGCCGCATTTCCAGCCACCTCTGTCATCGGCTCAATGCACGAGGTTATGACAGGTCGGCCAACGCTCTGTCCCTCGATAATCGGCATTCCGAAACCTTCGTAAACTGACGGGAACGATACGATGTCGCACAACTTGTAGTCTTCGACAATCTCCTCTTCCGTAAGATTCGCCCTTTGCACGAATTTAATGTTATGTTTTTTCAGCAAGAGTTTTATCTCGTCAGAAATCTCACCTATGATTCTCAGTTCGCAAACAATACCGTCAAGAGCCTCGATAACGCGTTCAAGATTCTTATTCCAGAAAGTTCCGACATGCAGAATTACAGGACATTCAGCATTGAAATTCTTTTCAGAGAAACAGAATTTTTCATCTACGGCATTGTATATTACGACAGTTTTCTTCTCGGCCCACGAACAATGCTTTAGCAGATTCCGCCGCGTCTGCTCGGAGATACACGTCACTTTGTCGGCTATGCGCACAGGCAGATAAAGCCAGAAGAGCCATTTGTACAACTTTTTTATCGGATTTCGCACATTATCAATGAAAACCAAATCGTGAATTGTCAGAACCGTCTTGCATCCGCCAAGGAAAAGCAGTGCATCGTGAATGTGCCCAGTTACATGATTCACCCCACGCTTGTTTCTGTGTCGAAACACGTAGAATCCGTTAATCAGAACATCCCACGGCATAGAATTAGGCGATGGCATTTCGGTCGTACCGCCCTTCCACTCGTCCGACAACCGACTTACGACAGGCTCAAAAACGTGCGCGATAGAAAATCCGCATTTTCTGTTGCGAAAATGGAATGTAACAGATTCCTCTGGCTTTGTTTTTTTCTGCATTTGTCCAAGAAAAACAAATGCCGTCAGACGATTAGAACGCAGTAACTTTCCGATAATCATGCAAATAAATGCAACAACAACGGCACCAATCAACGTACAAATATCTTTTTCCAATTCGCTCCACTTGACCGTAATTGGCAAAGTTGCATTCATTCCATACCAAAGCCACAAAATCAAAAAATAATAATGGAAAACGTAAATATCGAGCGATGATTTTCCGAAGCTATTAAATATCGAATCGAACAACTTGATATTTCGAAAATTATAGAATATTCCAAGCATCGCAACAACCGCAGAAATTCGAGCGACATCCTTGAAAATGCTCTTTTCTGCAATCGATTCGGGATAAACATGTACCAACAAAAACAAATAGAGGCAGAACAATGCTGCTACAATTCTTTTGTCCGTGAGGAAATTGAAGACGCGCTGTTTGTTCAATAACAAGCCGAGAGCAAAAAATGGCAGATTTCCAGCAAGATGTTTGAGCGAGAAGAAGCCAGAAATGACTTGCGACGACATTCTATTAAGAACTTCTGCAACCGCAAAAAAAGCAAACCAGAACAACATGTCAAGCAAAAAATCGAATTTGGAACACCTCCATATTTTTCTTAAGACATGATAAAAGATGTTTATTATCACAAGTTCGAACAGAACGAACAAATACCAATATCCGTACTTCGCGTTAGCAAACAAAATTAAATACGGACGAGTAGAGTAACAATAATAAACATAAAGTCCACCCACAACAAAGAAAGGTACCAGCAAGCCTGCCGACTTCTTCTTCAGAACAGTAAGAACATTCATCTCCCTGCCATCGTAGCACGAAAAATATCCGCTTACCATGAAGAACAGGGCCATGTGAAAACTGTAGATTACTCCGTAGACGAGATTTGCCGATGACGCCGCATAATCGTAGCCATATATCGCCTGAATGAGATGCCCCCAAAGCACAAGCAATATGGTAAATCCTTTTATGTTGTCCCAGTATTTGATTCTCTGATTAACCATTGCTATCTTGTTTTATGAGTGTTACATGCCGCCAAGGCAAATCCGCCCGAAATGACGGCAAATCCTAAGTTTGTCGGAACTCCGAGTTGTCCCTGCGGCTCGTTAAGAAGCATAAATACACAAAGCATCCACGGCAGCATATCGTTACCTCTGTTTAGCATTTTGTGCGACTTTATGAAGATATCGAGACCGAAAGCACATCGTAAAGCAATAACCATCAGTCCAAAAACATATCCGCTTTCAGTCATAACACGTCCCCACTCATTTTCGCCGTTCATGAATGCGAACATACTGCTACCACCCAGCAACTGCGCTCCTGTACTTGTTCCGGCACCAAGTCCGACACCCCAGAGTGGAGCATAGGAGTTGAACACGGCATTCAGGAAACCACCGGCATATCGTCCTCCCAAGGCACTCTGTACACCTCCCTCAATCTCGTTAGCCTCATCAATGCGGGCACTGAAAGCAGCCGAACTATCTTCCATCCAGCCTGACAGCATCACGGCCGCCGCCGCCACAATTATGAACAAGCCAGTCTGTATGGCACGACTCTGCATTTTTCGATGAATCATCATGACATAGACCAAGAAAATACATTCCACCATACACTGATAGTATGCCGTTCTGGAAATTGAAAATGGAATAGCGAGAATATAGAATCCGAGCGCAACAAACAGCACATATTTGTTTATAGCCGCCCTCTCCGTAAGATAGTTGTTCATAAGAAGGAAATAACCCATGAATGCGCCAACCATTCCAAGCCACAGCGACACTCCTGATGTGAACGAGAATGTTCCAGAAGAACGGTTGAAGCCCATTGCACCAAGGTAAGAAGCTGTTCCCTCGCCACCAACGCCTCGGTTTACCCACGAATCCATTGGCGAATAGAACTGCCACATAATCAGCATTGTCATCGGTATTGAACAATACAAGATGAACTTGCCCATCGTAAGCAAATCCTTACGAGTCAAGACTTTGCCAATTATGAACATCATCGGAAAATGACAAAAATAGATTCTGGCTCCAAACAAGGCACAACTCACCGTGTGGTGGCCGAATGCCAATGATATCAGGAACATCGGCACGGTTATAATCATCATTAGCTGGGCAATTCCGTCGCGAATCCATCCGCGGCGCAAAGCCTCCCACACAAGCCAGAACACGATAGGCTCACGACACAGAAGCAATGGAGTGGCAAGCGGAGTCAGAAACCACTTTCGAAGTGCTCCCTCGAATATCAGAAGAATCAGATAAATCCAAATTGCACGTTTATGAATAAGATACTGATCCTTTTCAATATACCTGTCTAATAGTTCCCAACTTATTCTAAATTCCATTCTTTCAGATGTTTCTCTACCGATTTTGCCATTGCTTCGCTATAAACCTTCCACGGTCTGCCTGCGGCGGTGTTCATTGCCGATTTCCCAACCTGAGCCAGAATTTCGGGATGTGAAATGATGTCCTCAATCCGCTCTCTTATCGAATCCGAATCGGCAGCCTTTACAAGCCAGCCGTCGCTTTCGTTCTCGATGATGTCGGGACCGCATGTGCGCTCGGTTGTAATGACCGGAGTTCCCTGCGACATTGCCTCGGTAACGACGAGTCCGAAACCCTCGAACAACGAAGGAAACAACAGCACGTCCGATTGAGCCATCAAAGATAGCACATTTTCATGACTTAGCGAAGGTATGTAGTTACATTTCTGCAATTTAGACTTCAATACCGGCGTACCATCAATATTTCCGAGTCCGACAACGGTTAATTCGACGTGGCGCTCCAATCCCTCGAGGGCATCGAACATATACGACAAACCCTTTCGCTGACTCAGTCCGCCAACATAAAGCGCACGGATTTTTCTGCCGTTTACACTCGAATACTTGCGGTTTCTATTCACATCTGGAAATCCGTAAGGAACAACCTCTATCGGCACCAGTTTGTCGGGATAAAGTTTGAGAGTCTTCTTCGTGAAACTACTTGCAACATAGATTACGTCTGCCATTGCCAATTCATTGTCCTTGCGTCGGAGTTTTGCATCAGAATCATCGAAACCTCCCAAAGTCGGATTCCAATCCGGATTTTTCTTCATCTCGGGCGAAAGATACTCGCGCATTGCCCGCCAATAGCCAATCGGAAGATCGTAGAAGCACGGAATCTTCATCTTTCTTGCTTCTGTAAAAGTCGATTCTATACCGTCTTCATATCCATAGACGAACGAAAAATCATTATTCAGAAGAGTTTTTCTTGAGCATTCATCGATGTTATGATAGATTTTATCGACTGAAAAAATGCCTCGTTCATGTTCTACAAGACCGTTAAGATGTGCTTTCTGGGCAAAAATTCTGCCGAGTTCGCGCCACGGATGCGTTTTCAACGCAGAAGCGATTTCGGAAGAATAGCCGCGCCGTTTCAGCATCGACATGACCGGAAAACCCGACAGCCGACTAAAAATATTACCCGGCACACAGCCCACCGTTGTGTGAAACTCGCCCAGCAATCCGTGCGAACAGAAGCCGTTGAGCACCGCCCTGACATTTGCGTTTCCCGTTGGATGAACAACTAATCCTCCGCTCATAAAATCTCGTTTATTATGTTTTTGTACTCCTGATGTGTGTGTTCCCACGTGAGTTCGTTAAGCAAATCACCGTAGCCTGAACTCATTTTTTCTCTGAGCGACGAGTCGTTAAGCAAAGTCGTGAGTTTCTGCTCAACATCATCGGCATTGCTGAAATCTGCAAACATCAGTTTGTCCTTCAGAACTTGGTCGGTATGGTCGCCGCAAGCCGTGAGAATAGGCAATCGATACTGAATGGCAGCAGCGAGCGAACCGCTTTTTAGGCATACTCCGCCACGCTTCATCCTTCGGCTCACCTTCTCTGGCAAGACAAAGATATCGACTATATTGAAATATTCGGCAAGTTTCTCGGCCGAAAGTTTGCCTGTTCTGTAAACCCAATCGGGCTGAAATCCATTCCAATCAGACTTGCCTAGAATCAGTAGTTTGATGTCTTTTCGTCTTTCAAAAATATTCGAAAATGCTTTCAGAATGCTATTCTTATCGCGAACGCCGAACAAGGCAACAACCAACTTTCCATCAGCATCAATACCATGTCTGAGGCTGTTCTTTTTCTCATCATCGGCAGCCAACAACGGTATGTTTGAGGGTATCGGAATAAGCCTTATCGAATCATCGTACCACGACAATCGGTTCTTGTAATTCAAGATGCTTGTGGCAACCCTTGCACTTTTCTTTATAACGTAGCCTGTGATAAATCTTTCGCAAAGAGCCACAAACAAATGCTTTGGATTGCAGTCATTTATCATTACAAAAGGCTCGTGTATAAAAGTAAATATCGGAATTCCTGTTTTATGAATATTGCGCACAATAGGTATGATGCCGAACGGAAGCCCCTTAGCATCAAATCCATGCGGAACATATTGAAGCGAAACGATATCGGGCTTTTCATTTTCTATCACGCCGAGCACTATTTTGCTTGCGCTCTTGTTCCATTTTTCCACAACGGAGTAGACAGAAATGCCCTCGACGGCATCTCTTTGACAATCATCTTTTCTACACACGACGACGCATTTGTCGCCATGCTGTACAAATTGTCGGCACAAGAAGAATGTATAATCGCCCACTCCGCAAATATTCGGCGGAAAAGTATTTGTTACAAACAGTATCTTCATCAAAAATAATTATCAGGCAAATATAATAAAATTTATCCGATTATCATTTTGAGTTGAACAACAATTCTATTTCTTGACAAACTTAATCAAGGCAAAATTCTCAGTTTCCTTAACATGAATGGTGTCGGTGTCTATTGAATAATGCTCTTTTATTGAATTCTGAAGATAATGCGTATCGTAACTTTTTGGAGAAAAAAGCAACACGTCGCCATCAAAAAAATCCTCATAAGTAAAATATCCTTTTTTTAACGGATACCTTGCCAGCCATGCTATATATATGATATTACTACCTTCATATTGCTTTTTCAGATTAAATGGTCGTGAATGATATTCGACCCCTATTTCATACAGATAAGGAACACATCTGTACTTTTTCCAATCTCCGCATATTGGCAATTCCGCATATTCATCTTCATATTTTACTGTCTTTACATAATATATCCAGCCCCTAAAATCCCTTACGAAACCAATATAACTTACAACAATCAGCAAAGATGACAAAAAATAACACCAGACTTTATTTCTTAAAACTTCAACACCTATTATACACAACCAAAACAAAGGCAATATTGAAGATATTACAACCCTATATTTTGGCATACTGTTCATTGAAACATAACAAAGCAACAGCACCCACAAGATGTAAGAAACTACAGAAATATAAATAAATCTTTTATTGTTGCACCCGAAAATGAAAGCTAGCATCACAACAAAATTGACAAATATCATCTTCCAATATTTTTTCAAAAAATTCTCCGATATATTGTCTACCTTATTATCAAAAGTATTTGAGTCTAAAACTTCATATGTTTTCCTCAAAACATCTGTTGTTAAAATATCTGGATCCTGAAAGAAATTACGGAACAAATAATAGTCGCTCACTGACATTATTTTCAACAACTCAGACTTGCATTTCTCCCTGTTGGGATTATCGGAAATCTTCCCTCTGATTTCATTGTACTCCTTATACTCCTTCCATTCCTTATCCTGATAAAAAGCTTTGTCACCAAGGTGTAAGACACCTGCAAAGCAAAGAATTAGCCCTATCTTCAGATAACTTTTCCAGTCCCTGCCATACTCATAAACGAGAATTGGAACTGACAATATAAATACCATTCCGGCACAATGATACCGGACCATGAAAGACACAAAAAAGAACAATGCACCCAAACTGAAATGCCTTTTCTGCAACAAAATTACCGAAGCAAGAGCCAAAACTCCTGCAACTGTCGTAAATTCTAAATAAAATATTATGTAACTCCATACCGAATATAGTGCAAACAACAAAGATGCCTTCAAAATTCTTGACTTAACATCCCTTACTGTATAATAAGACGCCACAGTAATTGACAAAATCTGAAATAACGCCAACAAATAAGTATACCACTCAACGGACGGAACAAGTCTATACAAAAAGACCAACAAAGAACCATACAATGCATTGATAAAAACCAAATGGCAATCTGGCTCTCCCAAATATGTTCCGTTGGCGATGCTTGCCATCATGACATCATCACATTCTTCAAACCTTACAGGAAAGACATTGGCGATAACTGCAAAAAAGGCTATATTAAATAATAATATAGCCGCTAATGTAAATATAGACTTATTCTTAAAAATCTTCATTTCAAAAAAGTCAAATCTTGTTGAAATACTTCTTTATCAAGCCAACAATGTAATCGACTTGTTCGAGAGTCAACTCGTAGAACATTGGCATACGGACAAGGCAGTCGGCATACATGTCGCAATATGGCAAATCAGGAATCTCTGTATAATTAGAAGTGTAATACTCGCTCTTGTGCAAGCTAAGATAATGGAACACGCTTAAAACGTTATGCTCTTTCAGATATTTAATCAAGCCTGTTCTCTCCTCAAGATTTCGACAAACCAGATAGAACATGTGAGCATTGTTTGTTGCATATCCCGGAATCTGCGGAAGTCTGATTTTTCCGCTTGCAGCCAAAGTCTGAAGCCCTGCGAAATACTGATTCCACAGCAGTTTGCGCTTGTCCTGAATCTGCTGCATACTCTCCAACTGCGCCCAAAGGAAGGCACTCACAACCTCAGAAGGTAAGAATGAAGAGCCCGTGTCGCACCATCCGTATTTATTAACCTCGCCACGGAAGAACTCGGAGCGGTTTGTTCCCTTCTCCCAGATAATTTCAGAACGACGGATGAATCGCTCATCGTTTATGCCAAGCATTCCGCCCTCGCCAGAGATGATATTCTTGGTTTCGTGGAACGAGAAGGCCGAAAGATGACCGATGGTTCCGAGCGGTCTGCCCTTGTAATAAGAATCGATTGCCTGAGCCGCATCTTCTACAACAAGAAGATTGTGCTTGTTGGCAATATCCATAATCTTGTCCATATCGCACGCCACTCCAGCATAATGAACCGGCACAATGACTTTTGTCCGCGGAGTTATGAGAGCCTCGAGTTTATCGGCATCGATGTTAGGATTGCTTTCCATAGAATCGGCAAAGACAATCTTACAACCCTGACGAACAAAAGCCAATGCCGACGAAACGAACGTATATGAAGGAACGATAACCTCGTCGCCCGGACCTACGTTGCAGAGAATTGCGCACATCTCAAGAGCATCGGTACAAGATGTTGTAAGCAATGCTTTCTTAAAACCATACTTGTCTTCGAAATACTTTTGGCATCTTTTTGTAAAAACACCGTTACCTGACAGTTTTCCTGTGTAAACTGCCTGATACATATAATGCGCCTCCTTACCCGTAAGGAATGGTTTGTTAAAAGGTATCTGTTCCATAAATATTCTAAATTAAAATACAAAAGTAATACATTTATTTCAGATAAAACACATAAATGCCCAACAATATAAATGCCATCGACAGACAAACACGCTTCGTTATCTTCTCTCCGATGAAGAAATACGATAAAATCGGAACGAAGACATATCCGAGCGACTCCATTATCGGCAACTCCTTCATCTCAACGCCGTTGCCCATTGCCGTGATGTTAATGAACAACGATGAGAAAAATATCAGATAAGCCGTTATAACCCGCCAGTTTAGCATCGAGGATATCCATGAGCGATGTTTCATATCGGCACTTTTCTTCAGAAGAATCTGGCTGCACGACGAGGCAAAGATGCCCAAAATCAGCAAAGCGTAAAAGAATGTCATCTTCTCCATGCCAACACAAACAATCCTAACATTATACACAACGCTCCACACACATTATAGACCGATATATGTTCGGCAAAAAACACGTGCGAAAGTAGCATAACCATCACGATAGTAACGCTTTTGCACAAAAATGCCGTATTGAGTTGCATGAACGACAATATCTTCTGCCACAGCACGGCGTACAAACCAAGAGCAAGAACAACTCCTGCAAAGAATAGAATGTAGCCAAGCGACATAATATCGTGCTGAGAAGCCATCTTACTGAACAATATCGAACTTGAATAAACGGCAAAGGCAAACAAAAGCAGGCACACTCTGCCTATCGACAATTTCTTCATTTAAGCCAGATGTGATAGATGTTCGTTACAGACTTTACCTCAAAACCGTTCTTTTCGTAATAGCGGCATGCAACGGCATTTCTCTTCTGAGTAGCAACTTCGATGTGCGTTCCGACTTCGAACATCGACAGAAAAGTCTGCATTATTTTTGAACCTACGCCACGACCTGCCACCGCGGGATTTACAGCTATCAGACCGATGTCCACACAGTTTTCCTCTTTTTTATATGTCAACATACCATCGCAACAATCCGACTGGCAGAAACCGAGCACATCGGTCGCAATAGTTCCGTTGAGCGAACGTTCCATCCACAGTCGGTAAAGAGTCTTGAATACCGAAGATGGCAGTTTCTTGTCGATGTTATAGCGCGAATATTTGCCACTTTCGTAGGCAAGCGCAAGAAGTTCGTCGGACAATTCGCAATTCTTTATGCTTACAACATTTGCATCGGAGAAATGACTATCCGAAGGCTTAATATCTTGCTGATACACAACTTTTTCATCAGCAAGAAGAATATTTTCCGACATCAATTCTTGGGGAATTGAGCCGCCCTTGAGATAAAGCAATTCGTAGCCTTGATTTCTGGCTTCAAGAAGTTCGGAATCGAACCACTCTTTTGTTATATCGGCATCGGGAACAAGATTCCCGACCTTGAATCCGAAATTATCGGTATCCCACTGTACTAACTGTATCATTTTTCCGAAAAATTTACCGTCTCACCAATTATAAAGACAGGGCGACCTTTCACTCTGTCGAAAATCTTACCTATATACAATCCGGTGATTCCCAACATCATTGTAAGGATTCCGGCGATGAGCCACAACGAAATCACCATCGTCGTGAAACCGTCGACAACAATCAAGCCCAAGCACCATTTTACAAAATAATACAGAGCAACGAGCAACGAACCGATTACGACATAGAAGCCAAACGTAAGCATCAGCCTGAGAGGTTTGTCTGAGAAACCAATCATATTGTCGCTTGCCAGTCGCATCAGTTTGAAGAAGCTGTATGACGACGAACCGACTTGCCTCTCGGCATGCTGAACTGGCAGATATCCCTTGCGGAAGCCAACCCACTGAGCCATAATCGGGAAATATCTGATGCTGTCGCCCATCGACAAGATGGCATTTACGACCTTTCGATTATAGATTCCGAAATTTGCCACGCTTTTGTCCTGCTTCGAATCAGTCAGAAATGAGAAAACAAAGTAGAATGCCGCGCTCGAAAGACGTTTCATGAAAGTATCCTGACGCTCAACGCGCTGTGCGAAAACCGAGTCGAAACCTTCTCTTGTCTTGGCATAAAGGTTCGGGATTTCTTCGGGACGGTCCTGAAGGTCGCAGTCCATAACCACAACCCAATTGCCCGACGTCTTTGACAATCCGGCGGTAATTGCGTAGTGCTGACCGAAATTTCGTGAAAGATTCACCCCCTTCACCTTTTTGTTTTCGTTACATAGTTGAACGATTTTCTCCCACGAATTATCTGGCGAGCAGTCGTTTACAAGAACAATTTCGTAATCATCCGTTATGTCTTTTACAGAATCGATTATCCGGCGAACAAGTTCGTCGAGCATTTTTTCTCCGCGATATATTGGCGATACAATAGAAAGCTCCATATTATTACATTTTTCAACGGCAAAGATAGTAAAAAACTGACGAACAAGCGTAGTTTTCAGTCTATAAAAACCAAAAAAAGGCTCGCTACACTTTGTGTAACAAGCCTTTAATTTCTTACTGTTCGTAAATTACTTTACTGAGTCAGCAGCAACTGAATCGGCAGCAACAGTGTCAGCAGCAGTAGTATCAACTGTAGCAACTGAATCTGAATCAGCAGCGTTAGCAGCTGCATCGTTCTTACCACCACATGAAGCCAAAGAGATAGCTGCGAAAGCTACGAACAAAAATACAAGTTTCTTCATTTTTTTGCTTTTTAAATCTGTAAAACAATCATTTGCTTATTAAAACGATGCAAAAGTAATCACTTTTTTGATACAACGTATATTTTTTTTGAAGTTTTTTTTACTCTTTCTGTAACTTTTTTATAACTGTTTTATTTTCAAGGTATTACAGATTTACATTTTTAGCATTACTTTAGCGTCCAAAACAATACAGTTCAAATAAAACACGATAAAAATGTTCTACAATAGTGTTTTTACACAAAAATTAAATTCATTTTATTTTGTCTGGCTATCGTTTTGCAGTATCTTTGCCAAAGATATATTATAAGGTAAAAAATGATTGATTTATCAATATTCCAGCATAAAAAAGTGGCTTTCTACACGCTCGGATGCAAGTTGAACTTTGCCGAAACATCGTCGATAGGCAAATCGCTGAAAAACATCGGCGTTGAAAAAGCCGGAGAAAACGAAATTGCCGACATCTGCATAATCAACACATGTTCGGTTACCGAGGTTGCCGACCAGAAAGGTCGTCATGCCATAAACAAACTTGTGCGCGAGAATCCGGGAGCATTCGTAGTGGTTATAGGCTGCTACGCACAGCTCAAACCCGAGCAAGTGGCTGCCATAAAGGGGGTAGACCTTGTTCTGGGAGCCGAGCAGAAAGGACAAATAATCGAATACATGTCCGAGGCAATGGTTCAGCGGATGCAAAACGGCGAGGGCGACTCGCATCTGCACGAGTTTCATCAGGTGGCAACGAAGGATATTAAATCGTTCGCACCGTCGTGCTCGTGCGGCGACCGCACCCGATATTTCCTGAAGGTTCAAGACGGTTGCAACTACTATTGCACATACTGCACCATTCCTATTGCGCGCGGAAACAGCCGAAACGGTTCTATCGCATCGCTCGTGAAACAAGCCGAAGAGGTGGTTCAGGAAGGCGGAAAGGAAATCGTTCTGACAGGCGTGAACATCGGCGACTTCGGACACTCTACAAACGAGAATTTCGCAGACCTTGTAAAGGCCCTCGACCAAGTTGAAGGCATTGAAAGATACCGAATTTCATCAATTGAGCCAAACTTGATTACAAATGAGATTGTTGACTATTGCGCCGAGTCGAAAGCATTCATGCCGCACTTTCATATTCCGTTGCAAAGCGGCAGCAACAGCGTCTTGAAACTGATGCACCGCCGCTACACAACCGAATTCTTTGCCGAGAAAATTAACTACATCCGCCAGAAAATGCCAGATGCATTCTTCGGCGTTGACGTAATCGTGGGCACCCGAGGCGAGACCGACGAATATTTTGAGGAGGCCTACCGATTCATCGAGTCGCTGCCAATCTCGCAGTTGCACGTGTTCAGTTACAGCGAGCGTCCGGGCACTCAGGCCTTGAAAATAGACTATGTGGTATCGCCCGAAGTAAAGCATGAGCGCAGCCAGAGGCTTTTGGCTCTCTCGGACAGAAAACTACATGATTTTTACGAGAGATTCATCGGCACAACCCGTCCGGTTCTGCTGGAGAAGCCGAAGGTTGGAATGCCTATCCACGGATTTACAGATAATTACATTAAGGTCGAGATTGAACCGATCGACGAGAATATGGAGCTGATAAACACCATTGTAAACATAGAGTTAAAAGGCTTCAACCACAACGGAACGGCACTTGAAGGAGTTTTGGCATGAAAAGAGTTTCGATAGTAATACTAAACTGGAATGGCAAGGAGATGCTGCGAAAATATCTCCCTTCGGTGCTCAAATTCAGCAATGGCGAAGATTTTGAAGTCTGCGTTGCCGACAACGCATCGACCGACTCATCGGTAGAAATGCTGAAAGCCGAGTTTCCGGGCGTGAGAATTGAACAACTCGACATGAACTACGGCTTTGCACAAGGCTACAACATCGCCCTGAAACGCATCGAGGCTGAATATTACATTCTGCTAAACAGCGACGTTGAGGTTACTGAAAACTGGATTGAGCCGATGCTTCAGTATCTCGACTCCAACCCAGATGTGGCGGCGTGCCAGCCTAAGATTCTGAGCGCGCACGACCATTCCACATTCGAGTACGCCGGGGCCGCAGGAGGCTACATCGACAAGTACGGCTACCCTTTCTGCCGCGGAAGAATTTTCGACACGGTAGAGAAAGACAACGGGCAGTACGACGAACCGGCATCTGTTATGTGGGCAACGGGCGCGGCTTTGATGGTTCGCTCGGCCGATTTTCACAGCGTTGGCGGACTCGACCCGAAATTCTTTGCACACATGGAAGAGATTGACTTCTGTTGGCGACTCCGTTCGCGCGGCAGAGGCATCGTGTGCATCCCCGACAGCAAGGTCTTTCATGTTGGCGGCGGAACTCTTCCGAAAAACAATCCGTTCAAGACGTTCCTGAACTTCAGAAACAATCTGCTGATGCTCTACAAAAACGTTCCAGACGATTGTCTGAAGCGCATTATGATTGTGCGATTCTGGTTCGACATGCTTGCCATACTCGTTTTTGCCCTTAAGATGCAGATGGGCGACGCAAAGGCGGTTATCAGAGCGCGAAAGGAGTTCAAAAAACTCAGAAAGACGCTTTACAAGGACATCAGAAAGCAGAATATGGCTCTCGCAACCAACAAATATCCGGCTGAATGGTGGAATAAAAGTCTGCTGAAAGCCTATCATCTGAACGGCAAAAAGACATTCTCCGAACTAAATTTTAAGTAATGAAAAACATCTGGCTAATCATAGCGACAACCTTTATCTGCACGGCTGCCAAGGCTCAAAATACGGTTGTGAGCGACCGCAACATTCATTCTGTTCAGTGCGTGGCAAACAACGACTGGAGCCAGCTACCTATAATCGGACTGAACGACGATATGCAGATAAACATCTCGTTCGACGAGTTGTCGCACGATTACCGGAAGTTTCATTACACCATCCGCCATTGCGACCGCAACTGGCAGCCAACCGACATGCTCGACTCGGAATACATCAGCGGATTCAACGACCAGACAATTGACGACTACGCGCAATCGATGAACACGACAGTTCCGTTCAACCACTACTCCATCGCGCTGCCAAACGAACAGATTCAGTTCAAACTATCTGGAAACTACAAACTTATAGTCTTCGAAGATGGAAAAAGTGAAGAAGAGCCGTCGTTCACCACAAATTTCTATGTCGTTGACAGAAAAATCCTCGTCGGAGCGACAATTTCGGGAAACACCGATATCAATAACCGAACAACGAGCCAACAACTCGACATCAGCATGAATCTGACATCGATGCGCATTAACGACTGCAAAACGGAACTGACAACCATCGTTACGCAAAACCGACGATACGAAACCCGACGGAGCGTCGAGCCGAGTTACATAAGCAGTTCGGCTCTGAAATTTGAGCACAACAGAGATTTGATTTTCGACGGAAACAATGAATACCGACGCTTTGAAGTTACAAACCATCTTAACGGAACGATGGGCGTTGACCGCATAAGGTGGAACAAGGCTGAAGAACATTTCGATGTTTTTCTGTTCGAAGATGAGCCGCGCCAAAACTACTCGTACGACGAGGATAAAAACGGACTTTTCTACATCCGAAACGAGAATCGCGAGGATATCGACACCGAGAGCGACTATATGCTCGTACACTTCAGTCTGAAAAGCGAACCGCTTGTTAATGAGCGAGTTTTTATAAACGGCGCATTTACCGGCGGCTGTTTCATTCCGGAGTACGAGATGCAATACAATACGCTTACGCAACGCTACGAACAAGCAGTATTACTTAAGCAAGGTCAGTACAACTACTTGTATACCAACCAGAAAGGCAAGCCTCTTGCCGACATCGAAGGCAATTTTCACGAAACCCGAAACGAATATCAGATTTTCGTCTACTACCATCCTTTCGGAGCGCGCTACGACCAACTTATCGGCTTCTGCCAGCAGAAAAATTAGTCGTCGAAGAGCAAGCGTGCATCTCTCGCAGCCGCCTTCCGGCACCAGTCCTCGGGCACAAACTTCCAGTTGTTGAATGGCTTAGGGTCAATCCGTTGTTTTTTCTCGATATATTCAGTAATGTAATATCTGATGTCGTAAGGCGTGGCATCCACCACCCTGCTTTCAAGTTCATCGTGCGGAATTCCGCAGCCCTTCGTCAGAATCTCGCCACCGCCGTTGGCACGATAGGCATTCATCGCCACAATATAATCGGCATCCATGCTGAAAGGCTCGCCGTTTCGCATACTTTTTATCGAAATCTTCTCGCCGGCAGGTTTAGTTACATCGACCTCATAGACGATTCCGACAGCCGAATCGAAGTTGAAATTCGGATTTTTGAAACCGTAATGGCGCGGCGCGTTCGTTGTGTCGAGCAGCAGCAGATGGTCGTCGGGCGAAGTCATAACGTCGACCCACTTCATGTAACTGTATTCCAGATAATCCTTTATCTCGCTGCCCTTCAGGCGCATTGTGTAGAGCGAATTTTCGTATCGGTAGAACTTGAACATATCGCGCATGGTAAGCGCGCCGCCGCGAAGCACCGAATTGTACGACAGAGGCGCGGCAAAGCTCACGTCAGCCCCCGTTTTGTCGAGTTGAACCTGATGAATGAAATCGACAAAGGCACACGGACCGAAATACGCCTTGTTCTCCTCAATCTGATGCTTAATCTCGCCCACACGATGAGAGACGTAACTCTTTACGGCATAATACTGCGCGCGGAACTGCTGAAAAAGTTCGTTACCATTGATGTCTAAATCATGAATGTCGGCAAGTTGCGGAATTATCTTCTTATCAACAACCTTGCCGTCGCACTTCGTTACAATCATCTCCACATCGCTTACCTTGTAGGCATTGGCTCCCGGGTCGATGCAGCAGACCTTTTCACCGCAGGTGTTCTCAACCCAGTCGAGACGGCGCACATGGTCGTGCCCAAAGAAAACAATGTCGAATCCCGGCACTTGCTGAGCCACCTCCCACGATGCGTTCTCCTTGCCGTTGGGCATCACCATTCCCTCGTCCTTGCCCGAATGGAACAATCCAACAAGAACATCGGGCTTCTCTTCTTCCTTGATACGATTTACCCAATATTTGGCAGACTCGAGCATATCGACAGGCTTCAGACCGCTCCAAAGGCGATGCGGAAACCAGTTGGCAAGCATCGGCGACGTTAGTCCGAGCACGGCAATCTTAACGCCTTCGCGATGAATTACTATATAAGGTGTAAAATAAGGCTCGCCAGTCTTTTCGTTCAGAATATTTGCCGCCAGAATCGGAAATTCGCATTGCTCAACGAAACGGTCGTAAACCTCGTGCCCCGTCTCAATGTCGTGGTTTCCGATGGTGCAGGCATCGAATTTCATGTAATTCATCATCTGCGCCGCTAGATGCCTTGAGCGCGTATCAACAACATTGTAGAAATATGCCGACGGCTGCCCCTGAAGCATGTCGCCACCGTCGAGCAGAACGAGCGCATCTTTGTATTTCTCGCGCTGTTCAGCAACGTAAGTGTGCAGTCGGCACAGGCTTCCGATACTGGCATTTCCCGAACGGTCGCGAATGAAATCGTACGGAAAATAATTGCCGTGAATATCTGTACAATGAACGAATTTTAGTCTGACTTCCTTATTGTTTCTCATCACTTGTTATTTGCAATGCGAATTTAGCAAAAAATCGCGTTTCGTGCAACTGAATGGCATTTATTTTGCAGAGTACAAAACAAAAAAACTATTATGGCAGTTGATTACTACAAAGTTCTAGGTATTGACAGAAACACTCCGCAGAAGGACATTAAGAGTGCTTACCGCAAGAGAAGCAAGCAGTTCCATCCCGACTTGCATCCCGACGATCCGAAGGCCGAAGCCAAGTTCAAGAAACTTCAGGAGGCTTACAACGTGCTGGGCGACGAGAACAAGCGCAAACTCTACGACCAGTATGGCGAGAATTGGGAGAACATGAGCAAGATGGGCGGCGATCCGTTTGGAGGTGCAGGCGGCTTTGGCGGAGGCAATCCGTTTGGCGGCGGAAATCCTTTCGGAGGAGGTTTCGGCGGAGGCGGCTTCAACACGTCCGACCTCGGCGACATCTTCAGCCAGATGTTTGGCGGAATGGGCGGCGGCCGAAGACATAGTTCTGGCGGATGCGGCGGCAGTTGTCATTCTCAGCCTGAACCCGACGAGACACAAAGCACCGTAAACATCGACATGTACACCGCTCTGCTTGGCGGCGAAGTCATTGTTCAGACTCCAAGCGGCAGCAAAATCAAACTAAAGGTTAAGCCTTGCACGCAAAACGGCACAAAGGTTAAACTTGCCGGAAAGGGCAAGCCGAAGAGCAACGGATATTATTCTGATCTTATTATAACGTACAACGTTACGCTGCCCGAGTCGCTGTCGGACAAGCAGAAATCGCTTCTTGAACAGATGAAAAATGCGGGATAAAAACAGAAATGCCTTTCATTCTGAAAATCAGCAGGATGAAAGGCATTTCTTTTTATAGTCTGCGGCTTGCACCGAATTCTTTCGAAACTGAATTGTTAACACTCTGGCACACCTCGGCCGAGAAATCGGTGGCGCACTCTATGAGTTTTTGCCATTGCTCTGCCGACAGATTTTGAAGGTCGTTCTTGCAGACATCATACTTAATCAGACCGTAAACAAAGCCGGCGTTGAAGTTATCGCCCGCGCCGATGGTGCTCACCGTCTCAACCTGCTTAACATCGTACTCGCCGCTGAAGTTTGCCGTGCGCAGCGAAACGCTCTTACCAGCGTTGGTGCAGATGAAGCAAGGCACATGAAACTTTAGTTTCTCGTCGAAAAGGCGGTCGGCATCGTGCATTCCGTACATCACATCAAAATCATCGGCCGAACCGCGGAAAACGCTGCACATCTCCATGTTTTCGAGGATTGACGACTGAAGTCGCACAAACTCGTCTTTATGGTTGGCGCGATAGTTTATGTCGTAATACAGAATTGCACCGCGCTCGTGGGCATACTGCAAAAATTGCAGAGTCTTTGGTCTGAGCACCGGATTTATAACGAAATACGAGCCAAACATCACGATGTCGTCGCGGTTTATCTCAGGCAATACAAGTTCGAAATTATTCTTGTTGTAATCCTTGTAAAACGAATAGTTGGCATCGTTATTCTCATCGAGGAAAGCCAGCGAAATGGGCGATTTTCCTTCGGGATACACACTAACGTATTCCGTTCCGACGCCGTTCTCTTTCATGAAGTTGATGATATTGTTGCCAACGTGGTCGTTGCCGATTTCCGTAATCATCGATACGGGCACACCGCATCTGCCAAGCGAAATCACCCCGTTGAAAGTAGAACCTCCCGGAACCGCCGCCACAGGCTGCTCGTTCCTGAAAATAATGTCGAGAATAGTCTCTCCTATTCCTATTACCTTTCGCATCTTATTGTTATTTTTAATAATCTACAGATTTTCACATTCCTTTACCCAAAGATTGTACGAAGCATCGCTCGGCATACGCCAATCACCTCGCGGACTGAGTGTTACGCTACCAACCTTAGGACCATCAGGCAAGCACGAACGCTTGAACTGCTGAGTGAAGAAGCGGCGGCAGAATGTCTTTAGCCACTTCTTTATCGTCTCGTCGTCGTAATATCCAACAATGCCGGCAGAAACGTATTTCGTATTGTACGATGTGTCGCCGCTTTCCGCCGCCATTCTGCCCTCTTCGTTCTGCTTTTGGAAAGCAATTTTTGCAAGATAGTAGATTTTTGAAGGGCGGAAGCCGAATCGCAGCATATTGTAAAGGAAGAAGTCGTGCAACTCGTAAGGACCGACCAAATCCTCGGTTTTCTGCTTGATATTGCCGTTCTCATCTGCCGGGATGAGTTCGGGACTGATAGGCGTATCGACGATGTCGAGAAGCGTTGTGCGAGCCAGTTCGTTCACCACATCCGAATTTGCGACCCATGCCACCAGATGCTTTACTAAGGTCTTTGGAATGCTGCAATTTACGCCGTAATTGCTCATGTGGTCGGCATTGTATGTTGCCCAGCCAAGAGCAAGTTCCGACAAGTCGCCAGTTCCAACAACAAAGCCGTTCATCTGGTTGGCAACATCCATCAGCACCTGAGTTCTCTCGCGCGCCTGACCGTTCTCGTACGTTACGCTATAATCGTCGAGCGGATGATTTATATCCTTAAAATGCTGAATGCAAGCATCTTTTATGCTGATTTCGCGCATCGTTATGCCGAGCGACTCCATCAGTTTTATAGAGTTGTTGTATGTTCTTCCCGTTGTTCCGAAGCCCGGCATCGTTACGCCCACAATGCCCTTGCGGTCGCGCTTCAGTTTGTCGAATGTCTTTACGCAGACAAGCAGAGCCAAGGTTGAATCCAATCCGCCCGAAATGCCGAGCACCACGGTCTGCGCGTTAGTATGAACAATGCGCTTTGCGAGTCCGGCAACCTGAATGTTGAATATTTCCTCGCATCTCTCATCGAGAGCCTTTCCTGTTGGAACAAACGGATGCGGATTTACTCGTCTCGTAAGTTCTAAATCAGCCTCCTGATTAAATCTGTCGCGTTCAACGAAGGTCACGAAATCGTTGTCTTTCTCGGTTCGCTGAAGAAGCGTCTGCGAGTAGGTTTTGTTAACCATACGCTCGTTTCTGATTTTCTCAACATCAATCTCGCCCAAAACAAGCTGCTCGTCGTAGTCGAAGCGGCGGCTCTGCGCAATGAACGAGCCGTTCTCGCAGATGTAGGCGTTTCCGGCAAAGACGAGGTCTTGCGTAGACTCGCCGAATCCGCACGATGCGTACACATATCCGGCCATACAGCGTGCCGACTGAGACGAGATGAGGTTCATGCGATAGTTATGCTTTCCGATTACTTCGTTGCTTCCCGACAGGTTGAAGATGATGTCAGCTCCCTTCAGCACAAGCTCGTTGCTCGGCGGATTTACAGCCCACAAATCCTCGCAAAGTTCAATTCCGAAATTGAACTTGCTGCTACTGAACACCTTATTTATATAAACGTATCCGTTGATATCGTTCTCCAAGTCGAGCGATGAGCGGAAAACCGTATCGTTCAGCAAGTTGTCTGCCGACGAGAACCAGCGGAGTTCGTAAAATTCCTTGTAGTTTGGCATGTAAGTCTTAGGAACATAGCCTATCACGCGTCCCTCCTGAACCAAGGCAGCCATGTTGTAGAGGCATCCGTTAAGGCGAAGCGGCAAACCTACAATAGCCAGAATCTCCAAATCGGCAGTCTCGCCTACAATCCGGTCGAGTGCCTTCTCAGCCTCATCAAGCAGAAGCGAGTTGAAGAACAAATCTTGGCAGGTGTAGCCCGTTATACACAATTCGGGAAAACAGATGACGTCCACCTTCTGTTCATCTGCCTTTTTTATCATAGAAATAATGTGCTCAACATTAAACTCACAGTCGGCAACCTTCACAGCAGGAACAGCAGCCGCAACCTTAACGAAACCGTATTTCATACTATTTTTTATTTTTGTCGGGGCAAAGTTAAATATTTTTAAACGATTCTGCCACCCTGCCAAATATTTATTTTTCGGCAAACGGAAACAAGGCATTTTATTTACGAAATTTCTTAACAAAATATTTGTTTTTTAGATTTTATTTTTTATCTTTGCGAATACCAAACAAATATTATAAAATAGAACTTAACTTTAATACATCAAGATATGAAGAAAAAATTTATTTGTGCTGTTTGCGGCTATATTTACGAAGGTACAGAAGCTCCGGAAAAGTGTCCACAATGCGGAGCAAAATCAGATAAGTTTACTGAGGTTAAGAACGACGGAAGTCTTACTTTCGTATGCGAGCATACCCTCGGAATTGCCAAGGGTATAAATCCCGAACTTCTGCAAGGATTGCACGACCACTTTAACGGCGAATGCAGCGAGGTTGGAATGTATCTGGCAATGAGCCGACAGGCCGACCGCGAAGGCTACCCAGAGATTGCCGAGGCGTTTAAACGCTACGCATGGGAAGAAGCAGAACACGCAGCCAAGATTTGCGAGATGCTGGGCGAACTGGTTTGGGACACAAAGACCAACGTTGAAAAGCGCATGAATGCCGAGGCCGGTGCATGCGAGGGCAAGGCACATCTGGCAAAGATTGCCAAGAACGAGAATCTAGACGCCATCCACGACTCTATCCACGAAATGGCAAGAGACGAGGCAAGACACGGAGCCGGATTCCAAGGCTTATACAACAGATACTTCAAAAAGTAAGTTAAAGATACTAGGGTTATTAAGGTAAAGAGGATAGTTTTAGGTAACAAACAGACAGAAGGCGTGCCATAGCGATTACGGTGCGCCTTTATTATGCTGTATTTTTTGCACATAACGCAAGATTTGTATATATTTGCTGATGTATTTCTGATAATTGCTAAAAAGTGAAAAGCCTTTACTTAGCCATCATTTTTCTGCCCATCATTTGCGGCTGCAACCCCAAAACAAGCCAATCTGACATTACAGATAAAACGCGACAGAAAGTCTCTGTAAATGCGCAAGATACGCTCCGCAACTTTGTGTCTAATATTTACAAGCATAATTTCATGAAGACAAAAGCCGAAGTTTTAGATTCGCTGTATTTGTCATCGGAATTGTATTCCTTGGAAAAGGAATATAATAAATCCTATCCAGACTCGTACTATAATCATTGGATATGCGATGATTTTGCTTATTATCCGTCTTTTAAGATTGGCAAATTCACGCAACTATCAGATACAACAGCAACTGTTGACATTAAAGTTTCGAATGGGGAGAGCAAATCAGAATATCAGTTGGTAATGCTATTAGAGAATGGCAAATGGAAAGTGGACGACTTTGTATATAATGCTTACTCTGATGATGCTTCCAGTAATAAATCAGGGCTAAGAGATCTACTCGGTCTTGAAACTCACTTACGAGGCTCTTTGTCTGAATACAGTTTGAAGTTCTGGGAAAAACCAGAAGATGAACATGAAGGGGCTATCAATTTGTATAAAAACAAAACTATTGTTTCCCAAAACCTTGTTAGTGTAGGTGGTAACAAAACCTTCGAAGGAATAGATGATACAAAAGAGGGATTTAAAATCTTCTACAGTTGGGGACATAATAAGTATTTTGGCAATACTATTTTTCTTTTTAAATATCAGAAAGGACAATTTTATCTCTATAAGGTTATTCGATATCGTTCTTTCGAAATTGAAGAAGGATTTGATTTTAAGAGAACAGAAGAAATTCTCGAAACTCCAATTCTGTTTCAAGATGTAGATATTGAAAAGTATTTATTTTAGAGAATTCGGCAGGTCTCCGCAGATGGAAACCTACCGAATTTCTGTTTTTTTAACCCAAATCGGTTATTAGGATGACTGTTTTCGTGGTTGCTTTTATAATTGCCTGATAACAAATGCTTTACAAATTGATTTTTCTAATGACCGCCATTAGAAAAACGACTTTGCAAGTGGCTTATTTTCAAGTTTTTACAAACCTAACCACGGAATTATATACTTCTAACGACCGATTTGGGTTTAAGCCATCATTCTTCACCATGGTCGGCTGCCATAGATGCCAGATAGAAGGCATTGTCGGTAACCACGGTTGCATCGGCATCTGCCGGAGTTACAAAATCAACCTGCGTGTAGCACTGTTCACTCACGCCGGTAACCACCTCGGCACGTCTGAAACGAAACGACTTTTCGCCGCCCTCAGTCGTAGTTTCGTCGAGCACAAAGACAAACTTTCTGCCCTCGGCACGGACAATGGCATTATCGGGCAGAGCCTTGACTTTTTTCTGTCCGGTCTTGATGCTTCCCGAAACGTACATTCCGGCAATGAGGTCCGACGCATCCTTGCCAACGATGCGCACATGTACGGAAACCGCCTTGGTATCGGCATCGAAACTGCGGTTTATCTGCTGCACACGCCCCTTCAGATGCATGCCGGGACTGTTCGTAACCACCAAATCGGCATCCTGCCCCACCTCGACTTGGGCGATGTTGCGTTCGAACACATTCAGACTGGCATAAACGGCCGAATTGTCGGCAATCTGCATAAGCGGAGCGGTGGCATCGACATAACTTCCGGTGCTGACAAAGACCTTGCCAACAACGCCCGAAAGCGATGCGCAGACGGGGATTCGGGTTACTATTTTACCGTTGGCCACTTGCTTTGGACTAATGCCCATCTGCCTTAGCTGATGCAGAAGTCCCGTGAGCCGAGCATTCGAAATCTCATAGTCTGCCGTTGCCTGCTGAAGCGTTTTCTGCACGCCTGCGCCCTGTGCCGCGAGCGATTTCTGCCGCTGCATCTCCTGCTTGGCAACCTCGGTCTCCTTTAGCGCCACAAGATAGTTTTTCTGAACCTCAACTATTTCGGTATTCTCGATGTATGCCACCGTCTGACCGACTCTCACTTTCTGCCCCTCGACAACACAAATCTGGCGCACAATTCCGCCGACAATTGGAGTTACGTCTGCCTTGTCCTGAGGGTTAAGGCGCAACTCGCCGTTTGCCTTTATCGCGCCGCCGAGTTCTTTCTCCTCAACATGCCCGAGAGCGATTCCGACGGTGTTCATCTGCGTCTGAGTAAGAACGAGTTCCTCGTGATTTTCCTCTTCAGCCTCCAGATTTTCTGTATTTTTATTCTGCGAGCACGATGCAAAGGCAATGAGCGCACATGCTGCAATGATTATCTTTGATGTTTTCATTTTTCTTCTCCTTTAATAAATTTCAAATTGATTATTGCCTGATTATAGTCGTTCACCGCATCGGCAAAACGAAGTTGAACATCGAGCGCAGTCTGAAGATTCTGAATGTATTCAACGTAGCCGATTTCGCCGTTTTCGTAGGAAATCTGCGACAGCCGAGCCATCTTCTCGCCCTGCGCGTTGCCCTGACGAGTATAGTAATCGAGCACCTTCTGCGCCCGCTGAAATTCGGTCAGAGCGTTGCTGTAAGCCATGTTCATTTTTTGTTCTGCCTTACGGAGAGCGATTTCGGCAAGTTCAACATCGCGACGAGCTGCCTTCAGCTTAGCATTCTGTCCGCCCCAGAACAGCGGAATGCTGATGCCCACCTCGAAACCCATGAAATTGCCCTTCTCGAACCTCGTTCGGTCGATGTTATAAGGATTGAAGCCCTTGATAAGCATCTGCTCGGTAAAACCGATGGTCAGCCCCGGCAGAAAGCCTTGTTTGGCAAGACTGAGATTGCGTTCCGAGGCTGTTGTGCGAGCCGAGAATACTTCGCCGAGAGCTGTCTGACTGAACATAAAATCGTCTGTCGGCAACGGCTGCTGAATGGCAAGAAGTCCCGATTCAGACGGAACAATCAGCTCATCGACATTCGTAATCTGGCGCAACGCCAACAGAGCCGACTGATAATCAGCCTCGGCTTTCTGCAAGCGGAAAAGGTTCTCGTTGCTCACACGCTCGGCATTCATCTGCTCCAAATTGCCCGACTCGCCTGCACGATGCTTTGCCGTGGCGATGGCTACGAAGCGAGTGCAGATGCTGTCCTGCGCCTTCAGAATCTCGACCGTGCGACGAGCGTGGAGAAGCGCGTAATAGCACGAGCTGACGTTTTTAACAACCTCGTTGCGAGTGAGTTCGAGCGTACTCTGCGCCACGGCAGTCTCGGCTTTCAGATACTTGCGGCGAGCGGCATAGACCGTCGGAAACTCGAACGACTGGCTCAGGCTGATTCCGTTGTCGGGATTTCCGCCCGAAGTTGGGTCTTGGCTCAACGTCAGCGACGTTCTGTCGATATCGAACGTCGTGCCTTGCAAATCGCGCGCCTTGTCTACCGAAATTCGCCCAGCCTTCATGTCGAGATTATTCTCGAGCGCAAGGCTGATGCACTCTTGCAGCGTAACGGCACGTTCTTGAGCCGACGACAAAATCGGCATCAATCCGAAGAAAAATATGATGATTTTTTTCATGCTTCCTGATGTTTTGTGAATGTCTTGTAGATTGACGGCAGAACCACGAGCGTAAGAATCGTGGCGGTGAGAAGTCCGCCGATGACGACGGTTGCAAGCGGACACTGAACCTCGGCTCCGTCGCCTGTAGAAAGTGCCATCGGCAAAAATCCGAGCGATGCCACCAAAGCCGTCATCACAACGGGGCGAAGCCTCAGCATACATCCTTCAACCACCCTTTTTCTGACATCAGCAACGCCCTCTTTCTCGAGTGTGTTAAACTGACCGATGAGCACGATTCCGTTGAGAACCGCAACACCAAACAAGGCGATAAATCCCACTCCGGCAGAGATGCTGAAAGGCATATCGCGCAGCCAGAGAGTCCACACGCCACCGATGGCAGAGAGCGGAATGGCAGAGAAAACGAAAAGCGTTTCGCGCAGATTCTTGAGCGTTGCGTAGAGCAGACAGATGATGACCAAAAGTGCCAGCGGAACGGCAACGAGAAGTCTGTCGGTTGCCTGCTGAAGATTCTGGAACTGACCGCCGTAGGTGTAGTAATATCCGGCAGGCAGTTTTAGTTCCTTGTCGAGAATCTGCTGAATCTCCTCGACGGTACTCTGAACATCGCGTCCACGAACGTTGAAGCCAACGTAGATGCGCCGCTGTCCGTCCTCGTGCGTAACCTGTGCCGGAGCATCCTCGAAACTGATGTCGGCCACCTGTCGCAACGGAACGGTTCCGCCGTCGGGCAAAGGCAGATAGAGTTCTTCGAGCGATGCCACATCGTTTCGCAAGGCATCGTCAATGCGCACAACCATGTCGAAACGGCGGTCCTCCTCGAACACATATCCGGTGCGCCTGCCAGCAAAGGCAGCCTCGAGCACGCGATTGGCAGTAGAAATTGAGATGCCGTATCTCGCCAGTCTGTCGCGGTCGTACTTAACCTGAATTTGCGGCAAGCCCTGAACCTGCTCAACAAACGGCTCGGTAATGCCATCGACGCGCTTTATAAGCGATGCCACCTTATTTGCCGAGGCCTCCAGAACATCGAGGTCGTTGCCGTAGATTTTTATCGCCACGTCTTGTCTGATGCCAGTAATCAACTCGTTGTTGCGCATCTGAATAGGCTGCGTCATCTCCACTTCCATTCCGGGAATAACACTCAGCGCGGCCTCCATCTTCTCCATCAGCTCTTCGGTTGTCTTGGCAGATGTCCATTCGGCTTTTGGAATAAGCGAGATAAGAAGGTCGGCGCGCTCAACGGGCATCGGGTCGGTCGGAATCTCGGCACTTCCTATTCGGGTTACCGCCTGCTTCACTTCGGGAAACTGCGATTTCAGAATCTTCTCGGCCTGAGTGGTGGTCTTAACCATCTGCGAGAGCGATGTTCCCTGCGCCATGCTCACCTCGGCGGCAAAATCGCCTTCTTCGAGGCTCGGAATGAATTCTCCGCCCAAGCGGAAAAATATGAGGAGGCTTATCAGAAACAGCGCTACCATTGATGCGATGAGAGTCTTGCTCCAATCCAGACTTTTGGTGATGACTGGCTGATACAAACTGCGTAGTTTCTCAATCAGTCTGTCCGACAGATTTGGCTTGTGCGTGCTTGCCTTGCTCAGAAACATTGCGCTCGCCATCGGAACGTATGTGAGCGACAAAATGAACGCTCCGAGGATGGCAAAGAATATCGTGAGAGCCATTGGACGGAACATCTTGCCTTCTATGCCCACAAGCGTGAGCAAAGGCAGATAGACGGTCATGATGATGATTTCGCCAAACGCCGCACTCTTGCGAATCTTCGATGCCGACAGAAGAACCTCGTCGTCCATCTGCTTCTGAGTGAGACGCGCACCTTGATATTTATCGCGTCCGATGGCGATATGATGGCACACGGCCTCGACGATGATTACCGCGCCATCGACAATCAGACCGAAGTCTATTGCGCCAAGACTCATCAGATTTCCGCCAACCCCGAAGAGTTTCATCATTCCGAAGGCAAAGAGCATTGACAGCGGAATGACCGATGCAACAACCAGTCCGGCACGATAATTGCCAAGAAACAACACGAGGATGAAAACAACTATCAGTCCGCCCTCGATGAGATTTCGTGTGATTGTTCCCGTAACGCGGTCTACAAGTTGAGTGCGGTCGATAAACGGCTCAATAACAACGCCTTCGGGCAGACTTTTCTGAATCTGCGCCATGCGTTCCTTCACGTTTTTTATAACCTTCTGAAAGTTCTCACCCTTGAGCATCAGCGTTATGCCGGCAACAACCTCGCCCTCGCCGTTGCGCGTAACTGCGCCGTATCGCGTAGCCGAGCCAAACCTGACCTCTGCCACGTCGCGCACCAGAATAGGCGCATCCGAAACGGTCTTAACTGGAATTTTCTCGATGTCCTCGAGCGAGGTGGCAAGACCTATTCCGCGAATGAAATATTGATTGCTATTCTTTTCGATGTAACTTCCGCCGGTGTTCTCGTTTCCGGCTTCGAGAGCGTCGTAAATGTCGGCAACGGTCAAGCCCGAAGCATTCAGGCGGTCGGCATCAACGGCAACCTCATACTGCTTTACGAATCCACCCCAGCCGCTCACCTCGGCAACGCCCTCGGTTCCCGACAGTTGTTTGCGCACAATCCAGTCTTGCATCGTTCGCAAGTCAGTTAGCGAGAATTTGTCTTCGTAGCCCTTCTTTGCACGTATTGTGTAATGATAAATCTCGCCAAGTCCGGTAGATACCGGTGCAAGTTCAACCGAGCCTTTATCGTTCGGAAGCACTTCTTCGGCTTCTTTCAGTTGCTGGCTCACCTGCTGGCGCGCCCAGTAGATGTCGGCATCATCGTCGAAGACGAGCGTAATTACCGACAGTCCGCTTCGGCTTATGCTTCGCCTCTCCTCTACCCTCGGAATATTGGCGAGAGCCATCTCAACGGGCGTTGTAATGAACTGTTCAACCTCCTGTGCGCCCAACGACGGCGCTTGTGCTATCACCTGCACCTGATTGTTGGTTATGTCGGGCGTTGAGTCGAACGGTAATTGCGAAAGCGACCATCCGCCCCATACCACGAGAGCCACGGTGAGCAGGCATATTGTAAGTTTGTTCTCTATAGAGAATTTTATAAGTTTCTGAAACATAATTCTTTTAAATATGAAAAACACAGATAATCCGATGCCAGAACCAGCATCAGACACACGTCGTTTTTATGAAAAAAAGAAAAACATCTGCGCACGATGGACGCACGCATCAGCCTACTGAAAATCAGAGGCTAAGAGAACAAAACAGATGGAGGCGCGCGCAAGGCGTTTATCCGCGTAAGGCAAGCCGAGGTGTAAAAGACAACATCGCTCTGCCAACGCAGAATGTTTTGGGTAGGATATAGTTCGAAGCCTGCAATCTGGCCTATCAGCGCAATGAATACAGGCAAAAGATGATATTCGGGATTGCTGAAATCGGTTGTAGACTGAGTGAAGAAGAATTCGTTCTTCTCTACACACGACGAGCCATCGTCGTTGTGTGCGGTATGCGCGTCGTTGTCGGCATCATCGGCTTCGCAATGCTCAACAATCGTACACAGCACCATTTCGTGATGATGATGCGGAACTAATGGCAGAATCATCAGCATGAATGCCGACAATGCCACAAATAATATGTACACGCGTCTTTTCAAACTAAAAAACTGATTTCCGACTGCAAAAATAACAAAAAATATTGCTTCCTGCATCAGTATTTCGTCCGAAAATCAAGTTGCAGTAAATTATTCTGTCTGAACGATTTCCGGACCTTGCTTTTCAGAAAAATATCCCATCAGATTAAGGTACACAGCAAATTATCGTTAATTTTTCCGCACTATGGCATATCTTTAAGCAAAGAAACATGAGCATGACCTATTCCGCCCTGAACCACTCTTCGGGATTCAGAGTTTCGGTCTCCTTGCGCAACTGAAACTGAAGCATAGACTTGCCCTCGTTATCGTTGTAGACCTCGCCCACCGCCTGACGCGGCACAACAAAGTCGCCAGCCGACACGCACACGTTGTACAATCCGAAATATCCGCTAATGTATCGTCCGTGGCGCACAAGAACGTTGTACAAATCTCCGCTCTTGAACACAACCGACACTTTCCCGTAGAAAATTGAGCAGGCATTAACGTTGTTGAAATTGCACAGAATCTTAACGCCTCGCTGCTGCAAGGTTACGTTCTTCTCGTTCTGGAAATGATACATTCCGTAGTGCACGTTTATGGTACTTATATCGATAACCGGAAGCATAAACGTGCCCTTGCGCTTCTCGAACTCCGCCTCCAACTGAGAAGGGGTAAGCCTCTCCCACTTGCTTGTGATAATCGAATCGTATGAGCGATAAGCGTACTCGTATTCTGTTTCATTTCGCTCAAATCTTCTTGAAGACGAGCATGATGCAAGCAATATCACAAAGATTGTTACCCAACAAAAAACATATATAGTCCTTAAAAAACTCATAATACACGGCAAATTTACAAAAAAACATGGATAATCGCATTTGATTTTTTCACATTTTTCAACTCTACGTTTTATACATACAACCGCTTGTCACACGAGACATAGTATGCATCGTTAAACATTGCATATGCCCCCCCCCAAAAAACAAATTTACCCCTACACCTGTGTCCAACGTGCAGCTAATAATTGATTAAAGATACTTATAGTCTTATCTGTAACAACGCAACCAGGACACTTTTTGAGATAATCTGGATTACATACAACTATCAATTTATGCCTTGCACGACTTATTGCAACATTAAGTAACTGTTCCCCTTGCTCACCTGCATAAATCTTTCCGAAGTACGAGTTCTTACCTTTCTCAAACCATGAATCAACCATATCAAATATAATCAAATCACATTCCGAACCTTGAAACGTATGAACAGTACCAATCTTTACCCGATCTTGAAAATCAAGATTATAAGATTTTTCTATAAAAAGTGCTTTCAGCAAAGCAACTTGTCCTGTATAAGGTGTAATGACACCAATGCTAAAAGTTTCTTCTTCCTGTTGGCTATAAATATCTAATAAATCAATAACAGCCTTTGCATTTGCAGTATTTTGCCTAGTACCTCCTCTTGTAAATCTCACTTTTCCATCGACTATACTTTGCATACCGATCACATTTCCACTATAAGGTGCTCGAGCAACAATAGGACTATACTTACAATTTCGCGCAATCAGTCGACCTGCATAGAATGGACGATTTATCACATCAACCAGTTTCGGATTTGAACGTCGTTGATTTAGCAATTGGTGCAAAGCTGGATGCTCGGTGTGACTAATATCTATACCACACAACCTGAAAACATTATTTCTTAAAATTGGCACACCTGCAACTGTAATTGGAGACAGTTGCTGAAAGTCACCGACAAGAATAATACGTTTCTTCACATTTCTTGCAAGTGCTATCAATTGAGGCAGAGCAAGCATACTTGCTTCATCAACAATAAGATTATCGAAGTCACTATCCTTTAGCCTGGTATTAATTACAAAATTGGAAATGGTTGAGAAAACAACTTTTACCTGACTAATCAAATAGTCAGTATGTTCTTTCAGTTCTTCCCTTACATCTTTCAACTTTGCCTTAAGCAAAATAGCCTCATCCACAAACTGTTTGTTATCTTTTTTATATTTTTCTATTAGCACTTCATACCTTCTTATTTTTAATCGCATCAATTTCGCTTTAGAATCATCAGGATAAAGAAAATCTTTGTTTATCAAATTCTCATCATGAGAACGTCCAGAACGATAAAATTCACCTATAGACATGTTTGGCTCATGTACTTCAATAATATCAACAACCTTATTTAACAATTGGTCAACAGCGACATTAGATAAACAACAGACAGCTGTTCGTTCACCTTTCATTTGATAAAGAGCCATTATTATGGCAGACAATGTGTAAGACTTTCCTGTCCCAGGAGGTCCCCATATAAATGTAATATCCTTATCTATAGAAGCTTTGAATGCCTCGTATTGAGATTGATCTCGACTTAAAAAATCATCAAGATAAGAGGAATATTGCAGATGTTTTACATTATCAAGATTCTTCGTAGTATGATTCAGAAACTTATGTAACGGGATAGTCTCTTCTATATTTCGTTCAGAAATCTCTTTTATTAAATTCATCAGCGCAATTGTATTCATAGTCGCATCTGATACTACTCGGGATTTATTAGAAACAAAAATCTGTCTTGTGCTACTAAAAAACAGATTAGCATTGACATAATCATACTCAACAACTTCACATGGATATATTGTTTCAGCCGAACAGAAATCAAGGGGCATTCCTTCAGTAAAGTGTGGATCATCTCCCTCTTCAACAAATAAATGCGCTTTGTAGACATATGAGCTTTCTTGGGAAGATATAGCAATACAATCTAACACTTTATATATCTTACGATTTCGTGGATCCTTTTGTTCCTTGTATTCAGCATCAAGCGCATGAAGAATTTGATCAAAAAGACTTAACTCTTCCTTAATACCGAAAAGATATGGAAAATTAGCTTTTATCTTTTCATCCAGAAATCTATACTGCAAGTCTTCACTAAAGTATGCAGGATTACCATGCTTTACAATACTCATCAGTTCAACCCGAACAAATGCTTTGTTTTCGTAGTTGAATATTAGATTTGCCCATTCCTGATGACTTTTTGTTTCACCCATCAATCCTAAGGATATGACTTTTCTTACACTATATTCAAACAATGAAAGTGGTTCATTACTATGTGGGATATCAGATATATTCATAAATGCCATGATTAAATTTTAAACCAGTCTTTTCCCTTTTCGAAATACTTTTCAATCTCTTTTTTTTCTTCGCTAAGAGTAATGCCCAAGAAAAACGCAGCTCTTGAAACCCCGACATAAATATAACGTCTCTGCATTTCTGTATCAACAGAATATTTATCTACATCATGAAAAAAGACAACATCAAACTCCATGCCCTTTACCACTTCTATGGGATACACACAAATATATTTTTCCACAGAATTAGGAGTCTTGTTTAACCCATCATAAACCGCGACTTTATTATTCTTAAAGAAATCAGTATTCTCAAGTCTTTTTGCAAATGATGGAATATACCCCTTATCATTTACAAAAATAGCAATAGAGGGTAGTTGCTCTCCATAAGCACGAAAAACTTCTTCGATTCTTTTAGATATCCACCGAACCTTAGCATCTTCGTTCACGTCTACATATAGCAATGGAACTGGAACATTATTTGACTTCATAAAAGCTTTGTAATTTGGAGTTTTCCCCATAGTATCATAATATAAGTTCCTTGCAACGTCAAGAAGTCTTTTACTTTGGCGATAAGATGTTTTCATTTCCACCACCAACGGATTTTGCACAATACCATTTAATTGCTCCCATGACGTTATTCCATAACTTGTAAGTCGCTGCATCATATCACCACATAAAGTTAAAGAGTTAAATTCGCGTGTCAACAAAGATTGCATTGCATAAATATCACAAACACTGAAATCAGTAGCTTCATCAATACCTATTATTGGTCTGGACACATCATCATAAGCTTCAACAAACGAATGTTTTATTTTTAAATTTGTTGATGCCTTAATTTGTTTTACTAAATTATTGATAAATCCAAGTAACAGAGCCTGCTCTTGATGATGAAGTTCCTTGCCTTGTCTTCGTTGCGTAATCGTTCTTAGCAAATCAAGATCACACCCTTTATATTGAATCTTGCTAAGATGCGTTCTGAATCTTTTATATCGTGCAGGAAGTCCATTAAGCATGATATTGCGCACACCCCTTGTATACTGAGCAAACTGCTCGAACAGCATTAGTTCCCCGATATTTTTTATACTGTCATCATATTGTTTTCCTAATATCGGCTGCAAAATTTCGTAAATCAACATCTGCTCACTATTAAGCTGTATTGTTTCATCCAACCTGCTATATGAAAATATCTTTAGCCAAGATTTAAGTTTTGAACAGACCTTTTCTTCATTAGACTTTTCTTCCTCACTTTCTATATCATCTTCTTTTTCAGACAATTCCCCTACACCATCAGTTAAATCAAAAAGATCCTCAAGCTCCGATTTTATATCTTTATTTTTATCCAATAGAGGAATAATCTCATTTGCTAAATTTGCAATTGCATTATTTCTATCACGCAATATATCTTTACAATTATCACCATACACAGATTCTAGTGATTTGAAAAGTACAACAAACTGAGATAATTTAAAGTTCTCACTGTTCTCAAATTTTTTCTCTATACCTTTTGCTATTACCATCCAAGCACTACCCGTTCCTTCGGTATTCAAAGTGGGAAATTGAGACTTAATTTTCCGAAACTCGTTTAAATAGAAATTGGTAAACTCATTGACGATATCAGCATTCTGTTCAAACAAAGTTCCTTCCAATTTACATACCTTAAAAGGAGCATTACTTTTATCATTATCACCACCAAGCAAATGATAGTTTTCTTCTAAAATCTTCCTACAATAATCTTTCCAATTCCAAACTTTTTGTTCAGTATCAAGCAAGCCTTCTTTCTTCATTGCTTCTGCAAGATATTCCTTAAGCATTTTGGATGGTGAAAAGAACATCCAATCACGTTTATTTCTTATCGCTTCTCGTAATTGTTGTCTTTGGCTTGCATTGAGTTTGAATCTTTGATTTTCTTCATTCTCATCTTCATCAATTGCGAAGATGTCTGTAAGATATGCCAATCTATGAATCATAGTGGTAGACTTTCCTGTACCTGGACCACCATTAATTATTACAGTTTTACCATCGTATAGATTCTGTGATTTAATACGAGTCTGAACAGTGTCCACAATTAGACTATAACGCATCTCACCTTGCTTGCGGATGTATATTGTTATATTTTTCAGATCCTCCTGCTGTTGAGTAAGAAGTCTATATTCCCTTTGTAAATCATTTATTGTCTTTGTTATTTTTCCTCGTTGAGCAGCTGTATCTTTCTTTAATTTCAACTCTTCATACTCCCGCTTTAATTTTTCAATTTCAACTTCTATATCTCTGATATCACTGCTATTTCGTCGCAACTCCTTCAAAAATTCATGAATATCTCGAAATTGGTATAACAAGGTATCACCAGCAATAGCAATCGTCTTGTTTTGGAAATTTGCACGATTTTCCAAAACCACATGATGATTTTGAAAACGTTTGAGATTTATGAACTGTTGATAATCAAAGGAAGTTCCAACCTCAATCGTTTGCATTTTTATAGCAACATTTGAATTTTTGGGGACAAAACTACCAAACTTACTTAAATCTCCTAATTCACGAGGACTGATGCAACCATTAGTAAACCAATAAGTATTACCCTTACCATCACATTCGCAATGTACTCTTGCAACAGGTGCAAACCCCAAGCCTTGTCTTGCTTTATTACAAGAGTCAATATTTTCAACTATATTTATCAGTTTTTCTTTCACCTTAGTGCCACTACTTTTGTTAATGAATATTTCATAAATTAATGAACAGCAAAGATATGTCCAAGATTTATTACACTTGTTTTTTATAATTCCTAGTGTTGCGATTCAAAAGTTCATGAAATCGTAACAAGGCATCGCAAAGTTAGTAATAAAATCCAAAAACATCCCCCCTTTAGATAGTATATTTTTGTGACAATAACATAATCGAGAATATCTGAACTTAAAAAGGGCATGTATAAAAATCTATACATACCCTTTCTTATTTTACTTCGTTTCAGCCTTCTTTGCCGTCTCTGTCTTTTTCTTGGCTGCAGTTGTCTTTTTCGGAGCGGCAGCCTTCTTTGTTGCAGGCTTCTTGGCAGCAGTTTTCTTAACCGCAGTTACGGCCTTCTCTGCCTTCTCTACAACCGACGAATCTGGCTCGTACTTCTTCAGTCGGGCACGGAGTTTTTCTATCTCCTTGTCCTTCAGTTCGAGTTCGTCGCTCTGGTTGTGGATGGTGGTTATCAGAGAGTTCAGTTCCTCGTTGTCCATATCAACAGGGAACAGACGGTTTACACGGTTTATAAAGTCGCCGATGATGTTCATGTAGTTTGTAAACGCATCGTATGGCGAGTCGTAGATGCCTCTGTTAAGTCCAACCGATGTTCTCTTGGTTGTCATAAAACGGAAGTTGTTAGATGCCTGCAAATAATCGTAGTCGCACTTTATCATCTTGTCGCTGCACATTCTAACCCTGTCGGCAACGCTGTAAAGTTTATTGAACGCCTCGCGCTGCATCTGGTTACCAAGCCAGCAACTTATGTCGCGTTCCTCGTCAACCCACGACATCGGATAAGGCACGTCTATCGAATCTACAGGCTTTAGTTTGGTGCAGATTTCAGTTGGGGTTGAGAAACTGATAGACTTGCTTCGCGCCAACTCTGGCAACGCCTTGAAGAATTCCAAGATATTTGAAGACAATGGCTGATAGATGCCCAGCGCGCAAAGTTCCATAAAGATGCAGATAACCTGCTCTTCCTTCGGAAGTTCGTCAATCCAGTTAATGTATGTATCGGCAAACAGCGGATATTCGCTCCAACTTGAATCGTTGAAACGCAAGCCGATGTCGTCGCTCAGTTTGTAGTCGCGCAGCAGAACCTTCAGATTTGGATTCTCAATGCTCTTGTAAAGATAGTGCGGACTCTTCCATCCAAGGATGTGCTTTGCACCTTCGGTAACAATTCCGTCGAAGCCCATCTCGGCAGCCATGTTGCCAATCTCGTTGCTGTAGATGAGGCTCGAGTTGCGCATCACTCTTGGCTTCTGCCCGAACACTTCTTCTATCTTCTTGCTCATGCGCAGAACTTCTTCCTTGAAGTATTCGCCGTTGGCAAGAGACGACAAGCCGTGCGAATATGGCTCGGCAAGGAACTCAACGCAGCCGGTTTCTGCCAGTTTCTGAAGGAGTTCGATAACCTGGGGAGCGTACACCTCGAGTTGCTCCATAGCCACGCCCGAGATAGAGAAAGCAACTTTGAAATACTTGTTGCTGTTGTTTATCATGTCGAGCATTGCCGTAAGAGCCGGAATGTACGAACGGTTTACAATATCGGTGATGGTACGCTCATTCTCGTAGTCGTCGTAATAGTAATGGTCGGTACCTATGTCAAAGAAACGATAGCGTCTCAGATGAATAATCTGGTGAATCTCAAAATAGAGGCATATAGTTTTCATATTCTATGATTTAATTCGTTATTTACACTTTTCAATAGTCTCGTCATACAGTTTACGGATGCGCAAGCCAACCTTCTCCCAAGTAATCTCGTCAACCTCTTTCTTTCCTTCCTCTTTAAGGTACTCGTAAAGAGAGTTGTTGGTACAGATTGAGTTGATGGCATCGGCCATTGCGTGAATATCCCAATAGTCTGTCTTAATACACTTGTCAAGAATCTCGGCACAACCGCTCTGCTTTGAGATGATGGTTGGCACTCCGCACTGCATAGCCTCGAGAGGCGATATTCCGAAAGGCTCGGAAACAGAAGGCATGATGTACACGTCGCTCGCCTTAAGGCACTCGTAAACCTGCTTTCCCTTCATGAATCCCGGGAAATGGAAGCGATCGGCAATGCCTCGCCTTGCCACAAGGTCAATCATTGCATTCATCATATCGCCGCTGCCAGCCATACAGAAACGAATGTTCCGGCTTCGGTTGATAACCATCGTTGCAGCCTCGACGAAATATTCAGGACCTTTCTGCATCGTTATACGGCCGAGGAAGGTAACGACCTTCTCGCCTTCCTTCTTCTGCGGAACAATGTCCTGAATCTCCTGCGGCAGCGGATAAACGGCATTGTGCATCGTGAAGCACTTCTTTGGGTCTTGTCCGTACTTCGTTATTACGGTCTGACGTGTAAGCTCACTCACGCACATAATGCAGTCGGCATGGTCCATACCGTTGCGCTCGATGGCGTAGACCGTAGGATTTACGTTTCCGCGACTACGGTCGAAATCGGTAGCATGAACGTGTATGCACAGAGGCTTTCCGCTCACCTGCTTGGCATGGATTCCTGCCGGATAGGTAAGCCAGTCATGTGCATGAATGATGTCGAACTGCTGCTGGCGTGCAACGACTCCTGCAACTATCGAATAATTGTTTATCTCTTCCTGAAGATTGTCGGGGTATCGCCCAGAGAACTCAATGCAGCCTAAATCGTTGGTCTGCATATAGTTGAAATCGGCATATATATGATTTCGCAGGTCATAGTAAGTATCTGCCGGCATTATGTTACCCAATCGTTCGCAAAGATAGTTATGGTCTGGTTCGCGCCATACAACGGGCACCTTGTCCATTGCAATAATCTTCATAAAACTCTGGTCTTCATCTCCCCAAGGCTTAGGCAGACAGAAGGTGATATCCATATCACTCTGCTGGGCTAATCCTTTGGTTAGACCGTAACTTGCAGTACCAAGTCCGCCCAGAATGTGTGGAGGAAACTCCCATCCAAACATTAAAACTTTCATATTGGCTCCTCCTTTTTATTATAAATTATTGTATTTGTCAACAATTTTCTGAACACGAAGAATCTCGGCCACGTTCATTGCGAAAGAGATGGCTCCTCTGCCTCTGAACGGCGGATTGCCGTCGAACAGTTCAGGAATCGAACCGATGCAATGCGATGTCATCTCGCTCTCGTAGCCAATCATTGTACGCTCTACGAACGATATACCGCTGCGCTTGCGCACCTTCAGGTAAGCCTCCATATAGAAGCCGCCAAGCCAAGGCCACGCCGTTCCCTGATGATAAGCGTAGTCGCGCTGTGTCTGCGGACCGACATACATAGGATTGTAGCCTACGCTCTTAGGACTAAGCGAACGCAAGCCCTTTGGTGTGTTCAGTTCCTTTGTACAGATGTCGAGAACGCCCTTTCGCTGCTCAAACGACAGCGGAGAATTGTCGAGCGCAACAGCAAAAATCATATTCGGCCTTACGCTCCAGTCGCACATTGCGCCGTCAACATAGTCGAGCAAATATCCGTAGTCGTTCAGGAACACTTCCTTGAAACTCTCGGCACACTTCTCTGCCAATCCGTTGAACTCTGCGGCTCTTGCTGCGTTCCCGGCTTCTTCTGCCATCCTCGAACTCATGCACAAAGCGTTGTACCACAAAGCGTTGAACTCAACAAGATAGCCCGAACGCGGAACTACCGGGCGGCCGTTTACCGTTGAGTTCATCCAACTTATGGCACGGTCGCGTCCGTAAGAATAGACGAGCGCATTGTCGTGCACCAACAGATTTGGATGTCTTCCAGATATTATGAAATCGATTACCCTATTGAGCGTATCGCCATAGAGTTCTACCGCCTTCTCCTTTGATACAAATTTGGCATATTGCTGAACGGTCCAGAAGAACCACAAGAGCACATCCGGCTTGTCCATCTCCTGAATTCTTACAGTCAGTTCCTTGCCTTCCAAGAACTCGTCGATGCCCTTCAGAGCGGTGCTCATCACCCTCTCGAACTTGTCCACCTCGCTATTTGCAAGCGTCAAGCCCGGCAGCGACACGAACATATCTCTTGCACGACACAAGAACCAAGGATAGCCCGCAAGAATATACGATTCGCCATCTCTTACCGAAAGAAACTGGTGAGCCGCGTTTATCAAGCAGTTTTCAAAATTATCGCGTGGAATTCGGTTGTTTACCTCATGCTGGAACAATTCCGTCAAACCCTTTGTGTCGGCAGCCGTCGTTCCGCCTGAAAAGACGATGCTTTCACCTTTCTTTATCTTCAGTTCGAAATATCCCGGAACATAGAGGTCTTCCTTAGAGTCGTATCCTCGCTCCTGCTCCTTCGGATATTCAATGCCGCGATACCAGTCGGGCATGAACTTGAACTCACATTTATTGTTAAACTGCATGAAGAGCGTAGGCATTCCGGAATACATGCAGGTAGAAATTCCGTTCTCAACTTCCTGATAGTTTTTGTCCACGTTGTCGTTCTCGTGCGTAAACTGCCGCACGCTTCTGAACGCAAGGAACGGACGGAAACGAATTATCGTGTCCGAGTGTGCATCAAGCAAAGTGTAACGGATAAGGATTCGGTTTTCGTGATGAACGAAGACCTTCTCTTTCTTCAGGATTACGCCTCCAACGCGATATGTAGTGGTTGGGACGATATCGCAATCGTAGTCGCGAATGTACTTGTGTCCGGCAGGACTGAAATTGTTACCCTGATACTTATGAAGCCCAAGATTGAACTCCGCGCCATGTTGAATCACCGTCTCGTCGAGCGAAGACAGCAACACCACCCTCTCATCATCAAATTCGGGAACAGGCACAACAAGCAAACCGTGATACTTTCGAGTATTACAATCTACAATAGTTGTACTGTGATAGGCACCCGAACGGTTAGTTCTCAGCACCTCACGAGGAAGAGTCTCCTCTAAATTAGTCATCAGAGTCTTGTCAAATCGCAAATAACTCATAGAATATTTTTAACAAGGTGAATATATTATTTATCCTTTATTTTGCAGCATAAAGTTACTGCACCCCAAATATAGCAATTATTGCCCAAACAAAAAAATAAAATCACGATTTTTTTGTTTTCCATAACAAATTTAAAATCACGCATGTAACACTTTTTCACACTCTTTGTGCGCCCATGTTGCTTGCATTCTGCACTTTGCCGTCAAGAATGACAATTTTACAGATTCGGCCCGAAAAATCAGTAAATCGCACCAAGGAAACAAAATATTATGTAAAAATAATCAGACAGAGCAAAACGCCGTAATACTCGTACCGAACAGCAAATTCGGTCACGATTTTAGCAGAAAAAAGCCAATTATGTCATTTTTAACTAAAAAGTTTTTTCTATTTAATTTTTTATTACTATTTTTGTGCTCAATAACACGATTTATAAGCAGTCGTATACTTTATATGGGTAAAAAAGAGTTATCAGAAGCTGAGATAGTAGGTTGCATAAGCGAGCTATGGCAGCCACTAAACGAGGAGCAGAGAAATCTTCTCTCTAAGCAGTTTACCATTCAGCATTACAAAAAGAATGAGATGATTTACTTTGAGGGGGAAACACCTTCACACCTCATGGCTCTCTTGTCGGGCAAGGTAAAGATTTTCAGAGATGGCGTTGGCGGTCGAAGCCAGATTATCCGTGTGCTCAAGCCTGTTGAGTACTTTGCATACCGCGCATACTTCGGCGGTGGAAACTTCGTAACTGCTGCTGCCGCTTTCGAGCCTTCAACAATCTGCACAATACCAATGGACACAATCACACAGTTGGTTAATGAGAACAACGAACTTGCAATGTTCTTCATCAAGCAACTTTCAAAAGACCTTGGCATTGCTGATGAAAGAACAGTAAATCTTACCCAAAAGCATATCCGCGGACGACTTGCAGAATCGCTCATTTTCCTTAAAGACAGTTATGGACTTGAAGAGGACGAAGCAACACTCAGCATATACCTCTCTCGCGAAGACTTGGCTAACCTTTCGAACATGACAACATCGAATGCCATCAGAACGCTGTCTAACTTCGCTTCGGAAAAACTAATCTCTATCGACGGAAGAAAGATTAAGATTCTCGACGAGGAGCGTTTGAAGAAGATTTCAAAGATAGGATAATCAACAAAGATTCATATACACATAAAAAGCAGGACTTTTGAGTTCTGCTTTTTTCTTTTATGCCCTATTCGGAAATACTAAATCGAAAGTTGAAAATTGAAAATTAACAGTTGACAATTCACAATTCATAATTCATAATTGATAGTTCTGGATATATAGCGAACAATTATTGGCGTAAATATCCTTTTTGGAAATACATAATAGTGGCAAGGTACATCCAAGGTACGTCCAAGATATATCCAAGATATATCCAAGGTATATCCAAGATATATGCAAGGTATATGCAAGGTATATGTTATGTATATGTTACGTATATGTTATGTATATGTTATGTATATGATGGAAAGGTAATGAGCAAGTTGAATTGACAATGCGCAATTCAAAATCCCTACCGTGACTCGACAACTGTGAACGAATGCGTTTTTTAGACGTCTGCGTGCAATACAAACAGCAGACAGTCAACACAATCCCCGACCAATTAATAGCCAACCCGCCAATTACACAAATGAGTTTTGCCCAAACGTGCGTTTTTCAGCAAATTACGGAATTACGAAACTCACCTCATCGTGTTTCACACTTACATCGACATACGAACCTGCCGGAACTTTCTCGAGAAGTCCGTCGATACTTGCACGCGTTGTTTTCAGAATCTGCGCCTTCACTCTTCGTGTTCGGTAAGCCTTTACTTTCTTGTTGTTCAAAAAACGGCCAATAAAAAGTTGGAACAGCAAGTTAGGAAACTGCAACAACGAGGGATTGAAGAGCAGCGACACGTCGAGCATTCCGTTATAAGGAACGGCACTCCGGGTCTGTCCGTATCCGTGAGCATTTCCCACACATACCGATATGATTCCCGAACGATAGCGATCTTCGTTTATATCAATATCAAGCTTCAGTACTTCGCGATAGAATATCAGTCGCACCAAGTGAATCCAATAAATTATATAGTAGATTCCGGTTAGCTTCTGCTGTTTCTTTGCCTCGTTGGTTATGCGCACGACATCCGCACCCAAGCCAAAATTAACGCTGTCGAGGAAGAAACGTTTAATCTTCGTGCCATCGGGCTGCTTGCACTGGAACACCCCCACATCGACCTTGCGCACTCTGCCGCACAGAATGGCATCTACCGCCATCTCAAAATCATCGTAGTCGTACCCCCAGAACGATGCAAAATCGTTTCCGACACCATTAGGGATAACCGCCAGTCTGATATTAGAGCGCAATTCAGACGGGCATTTCATTATTCCGTTTATGGCATCGTTAAGCGCACTATCACCGCCAATCACGACGATAATGCGATAGCCATTGTTTACGAGCATGGCAGACAGGCGTTCAACCGAGCCGTAAGATTCGGAATGAACATAGTCAAAATGCACGTTACGCTCTTCCAAGTACGAGCGTATGTCATCCCATCGGCTCTGTCTGCCAATGAGTTTCTTTCGGGGACAGTAAATAACGCCCCATCTGTCCAACTCTACCCCCATAGCCTTTCTTTTATAAAGTTGATTTTTCGTTCCATCGGCCACTCGGCGCGCAGCCATTCTATATGAATGCCGCGACGCTCCATTCCGCGGAACCACGTCATCTGTCTTTTTGCAAACTGATGGATTGCCGTTTCGAGCAGGCGCACCATCTCGTCGTACTTCAACTCGCCCACCACATACTGCGTCAGGAACTTGTATTCCAATCCGTAGTAAATCAAGTCTTCGGGTTTTATGCCGCTGTCGAGCAAGCGTTTCACCTCATCAACCATACCCTCGTCGAGGCGCGCATGAAGTCTTTTCGTAATCTTCTCCCTACGCAGTTCGCGGTCAATATCAACACCTATTACCAACGACTTTATCCGCGGAAAATCACGTTCCTCAACCGGGCATTGCTTGTAGTATTCCTCAATCTCGATGGCTCGGATTGCACGCTTTACCGAATCCACATCGGTTGTGTTATGAAGAGTCTTATACTGCTTCAGTCGTTCTGTCAGACTCTCTATCGACTCGCCAGCCAGAGCGTTTCGCAGCTCCGGGTTTTCAGGAACAGGAATCAGCCGATAGCCTCTCAACACCGATTCGAGATACATTCCCGTTCCGCCGCAGAGCACAGGCATCACGCCGCGCGAGGTTATATCCTCGTACGCCTTCAGAAAATCGCGCTGATACTCAAAAACGTTATATTTGTATCCGGCAGGCACGATATCTATAAGATGATAAGGAATCTGCTTGCCGTCAACAACATAGTCGGCAAGGTCCTTACCCGTGCCAATATCCATGCAACGGTATATCTGACGGCTATCGGCGCTGATAATCTCAGCGTCAAGTTCTGCAGCAAGTTTGGCAGCCAAGGCTGTTTTTCCCGATGCGGTAGGTCCAAGAATAGTAATCATATCCATAGCGCAAAAATAATTTTTTTTTAGCGCCCTTGCAAACAAATAAGATTTCTTTTAATCAAGAAACCTTATTTTTCGGAATAAGCCTCGCCAGACGAAGCGCAAAAAAATGCAAGAGATGCACAGAGGGAATAAAAAAAACTGCCCTTTCCCGAAGGAAAGAGCAGCCTGTATATAGAATCAAAAGATTCGGAATTATTAACCAAGTTCTGCGAAGTACTTGATAGTACGAACCATCTGAGAAGTATAAGAGTTCTCGTTGTCGTACCAAGAAACAACCTGTACCTGGAATGTCTCGTCGTCGATCTTAGATACCATAGTCTGAGTTGCGTCGAAAAGTGAACCGAACTTCATACCGATGATATCAGAAGAAACGATCTGATCCTCAGTGTAACCGAAAGACTCGTTAGAAGCAGCCTTCATTGCAGCGTTGATACCCTCAACAGTTACGTCCTTACCCTTAACAACAGCTACAAGGATAGTAGTAGAACCTGTTGGAGTTGGAACGCGCTGTGCAGAACCGATAAGCTTACCGTTCAACTCAGGGATTACAAGACCGATAGCCTTAGCAGCACCAGTTGAGTTAGGAACGATGTTGCAAGCAGCAGCACGAGAACGGCGAAGATCGCCCTTACGCTGAGGACCATCAAGTGGCATCTGGTCGCCAGTATAAGCGTGGATAGTAGACATGATACCGCTCTGGATAGCAGCATACTTGTTCAAAGCGTCAGCCATAGGAGCCAAGCAGTTTGTTGTACAAGAAGCAGCAGAGATAACCTTGTCAGCAGCAGTCAAAGTCTTGTGGTTAGTATTGAAAACGACAGTAGGAAGATCGTTACCAGCAGGAGCTGAGATAACTACCTTCTTTGCACCTGCAGCGAGGTGAGCAGAAGCCTTCTCCTTAGAAGTGTAGAAACCAGTACACTCAAGAACTACGTCTACCTTATTAGCAGCCCATGGACAGTTAGCAGCGTCCTTCTCAGCAGAGATCTTGATCTCCTTACCATCAACGATGATAGAATTCTCTGTTGCCTCTACAGTGTGCTTACCCTCACCGAACTTGCCAGCGAAACCACCCTGAGCAGTATCATACTTCAAAAGGTGAGCCAACATCTTAGGGCTTGTCAAGTCGTTGATAGCAACAACCTCATAACCTTCTGCCTCAAACATCTGACGGAAAGCCAGACGACCAATACGGCCGAAACCGTTAATAGCTACATTTACCATGTTATTTAATTTTTTGTTTTATAATTGATATAAAAAAGTTTTTCCTCAATTTCCAAAGAGAATACTTACAATGCTGCAAGATTCCTCCATCCGTGATAGAACTATCCACAATTGCAATAGTGCGTGGTACTGCATGATGCAATCAGAACAACTATTGCAAGAAACATACCTATATAAAAGAATGTTTTCATCTGTATCCCAGTTTTATCGATAGCAAAAATACAAAATCTTTATTTTTTACAATGCTTTTAACGTTTAAAAATATAATAAAATTATGTTTTACATCTATTTTTTTTGCTAAAAACGCGCCTTTTGCTTTCTTCACTTTACATTTTGAGCACAAATTGCAAAACGGAGTTTGCAAAAGCAATAAATATGTTTTATATTTGCCACCGACAACAGAATAATGTCAGTCCTAACAAACGAAAAAATGAACAACATTAAGAAAATCGTACTTACTGGAGGACCCTGCGCAGGAAAAACCTCAGCATTAGTCAAAGTGATTGAGCACTTCTCGAGCCTCGGCTACAAGGTGTTCACCATTCCCGAAGTGCCTACGATGTTTACGCAGGCCGGAATGAACTACCTTACAAAGAACAAAGATTTTTTCTACGAAGGCGAGAAGGCGACTCTTGAGATACAGATTGACCTTGAAGACAAGTTCATGAAGATGGCACAGACTTGCACGGAGCCTTGCGTGGTGGTTTGCGACCGCGGCGCGATGGACATTTCGGCATACATGACTCCCGAGACTTGGAACAGGATAACATCTGCCGTAGGCACATCGACCGAGGAGCTGAAAAACCGCTACGACGCCGTTCTTCATCTTGTTTCGGCTGCCGACGGAGCTGAGCAGTTCTACACAACAGCCAACAACGCCCAGCGATACGAGAAGGCTGACGAAGCGGGCTTGCAGATTGCGCGCGACCTCGACAAGAAGGTGATAAACGCATGGAGCGGACATCCGCACTTGCGCGTGATTAACAACGGCGAGGACTTCGACCGCAAGCTGAACCGCGTGATAAAAGAGATAAGTAACGTTCTGGAATTGCCTCAGAGCATTGAGGAGGAGCGCAAATACATAGTGCAGCTTACCGACGAGATTCCAAGCTATATCGAGAGCGACATCACCCAGCTTTATCTGGTTGCCGACCCGGGCTGCGAGATTCGTCTGCGCCGCCGCACTTGGAACGGAAATTCAATAAACGTACACACAACGAAGAAGACCGTTTCGCCAACCGAGGAAATAGTTATCGAGCGTCAGGTTGAGGACACGCTCTACGAGTCTCTGCTTCAGCAGGCCGACCCTTACCGCCGTCCAATTCACAAGAACAGAAAGAGTTTTATTTGGAAAGGTCAGTTCTTCGAACTTGACACATACCTTAAACCAGTTGGCAACCTTATGATTCTCGAAACCAAGGGAATAGCGCGCCACGAAGATGTCAAGTTTCCACCTTTTATAAAGGTTATCGAGGACATCACGGGCAACCGCAAATATTACAATTACAACATTGCGCTGAAATAGCAGAAGAACTATTTATTCTTCTGCAAATTCAGCTCAACATATTGCAGGTCGGCAACGGCTTCCTTATCGTCGGGCAAAAGATTAAGAAGTCTGCCAAGCGTTTTCTTAGCATCTTTGAAATGGAGATGATCCATCTGGCAATGGGCAAGACTGCGCAACAAAAAAAGGTAGAATTCTTTTTCTTTCAGGTTTGAGAAACTTGAGCGATAGCCAATTTCCTCATACCTCTCGCTCAAGAACGGAAGAGCCATTACCGACCTGTTGTTTACAAGCCAGTCGATATAGGCTTTTTCGTATTCAAGATTTCCTGCGCCGTTGCACCAATAAGCCTGCGCAATATACTGATAGGCATATTGCTGCTGTCGGTTGCGCACATATTCGCTGCCTATCTGCGAGCAAGCCTCAATTATTTCTGTCTGGAAGATTTTCTCAAGGCTGTCGGCTTTCTGCTCGCTCGCCATTACCGCATTCTTCAGTTTTTCGTTTACCTTGTTGCGATACTTAACCAGTCCTTCCGTCTTGCTCGGAATACGCTCAATGGCATTGTCTATCAGGTTTCGAGCTTCGAGATAGCGACGACGGTTAATAAGATGCTGGCAAGCCTTTACCGTAAAGAATACGGCATCGTCCTTCTCCTCATTACTGAGGAAATCCTTTTCGAGGATATTATTGGCATAGGTCGTTGCCGCGCCTATTATTCGCAAGTCCTTGGCAAACTCGTAGACTTGCAGCTTGTTCTTGGCTTTCATGAAGCCGTCGTCATCATCGGCAGCAATCGGAACGCTTATGTCGGCATAATACACAGCCCTTTGCGGAATGTTGAGGGCGTTGCAGCAGCCTATCACGTTATCAACCGACTTGCGGAACATTGCCAGTTCCTTCTCTGTCGGATTTCCGCCGTAGTAGAGAAAGTCCTCGAACCATCTGACAATTATCATGTTTGCCGCAAGCGAGTAGTACGGATATTCGCCAATCGCCGAATTTGCCACGGCATAACATTCCTGCAAGTCTTTCGTAAAAATCTCGCAGGTGTCTGATATTTCCGTAATTTCGTATTTCAGCGGCAGGACGAAGCGGTAGATGCTGTCTGTCAGGCTCTTGCCAACACGTTGCATCTTGTTGCGAAGAGCCTTGCTGATGCAGACGCTCACGTTTCGCACATTCTGCTCGTTCTTGAAAGGCTCTACCCCAACAACAATCTTGTCGCCGTCGTAGCAGACCTCGACATCGAATTTATCTTTCTTGCAATCAGTCAGTTTTAGATTTCTGATTTCATTCTTTGCAGAAACCGTGCGTTCAACCTTTCCGCCAACAACAAATCTAACCTCGCTAATTTTATCAACATTTACCGGATAAAACTGCGAGAGCATCCAATCAAGCTTATAGGCATTCTGGGCTGGCTGAGCCATTGCCGCAAAGCTTGCAAAAAGCAGCAGAACGGCAACGGCAAGCCTGTGCGTTATTTTTTCTGAGTTCCCCATTTTTCAAGTTTCTTATACTCTTTTTTGGTAAGTCGCATGAACGAGCCATGCTGCGGGTGAGCCACTCCCTTTATATCCTGAGGGTCGCTGAAGTTTGTAAGGTATTTGTCTGCCTTGCATATGCGATAATGCTTTGGGCGGTCGCTATACTGAATGTAGGCAACGCGCCATCCCTCCTCGCCTACGATTTGGAACGCGCTTGCACCCTCGCATTTCTTCTTACCCTCGAAGTTTACGAAATCGCGTGCGTCAGGCTCTGGCCACGGTCCAGTAAGCGATTTAGACTTTGTCTGGAAGATGCCGGGCTGTCCGCCTTCCTTCTTTATGAGCATGTGATACATTCCGTCGCTCTCAAGATAGTTGATGTCGGCATCAATTGTGGCATATCCCCAGTCGAAGAGAACGCGAGGCTTTGTTATCTTTGTGAACGACTTGTCGGCATACGAGTATACCATACGGTCGTACTTGTCGTTCTCGTTAAAACTCCAGATTGAATAATAGATAAGATATCCTCCCTTGTCGCCGTTCTTCCACACATAGCTTGGGTCCCAGAAAATCTGAGGAGCCCACACGCGGTTTATCTTGCTCCAATCGTCGATGACATCAGGATTTTCGGGGTCGCAGAAAATCTCGTTTCCCTTGCGGAAGTCGAACGTCGTGCTTGTCCAGTTTATCAGGTCGTCGCTTTTCAGCAGATTAATTCCGTAGTTATACCACGTTTTCGACTTACGGTTGCACATATCGGTCGTAACCATCAGGTAGCCCTTTGCGCCATCGCTTCGGCGGCAGATGTAGGCATCGCGTGCTCCACCTTCAATCTTACTTGTCACCTCGGGGTCCATAACCGCCTTGCCTTCGAGCAAATCAATATAGTTCAGTCCGTCGCGCGAGATGGCATAAGCCGTCCATTCACCATTGCCAGCCATGTGGCAGTACAAATATCCATAATCACCCTTCTGCACGTTTTGTGCAAAACCCATTGTGTTTGCAGCAAGCATAATCGCCGCTGCCGTCATTCTAAAATTCATATCAACAGTTATAGTTTCTTTTTTTAATCATCATACATTACCGTTCCTCCGTCCTTGCGCACCTTGCGCTTTAGCGGAGCGCCTTTCTTGTCGAGCATGTGAACCGCTGTTATTATCAAGCCAATGCCGCTTATCACCAGTCCGTTTTCGCCGTCCTTGCCTATCAGCCTGTTATAGATTGACGAATTGACCGGAAAATCGATATGTCCTGATTTCTGTAATCTGATAGGTTCTTCCTGAAAGCCGTACCAATCCCAGTCGCTGCCGATGTAGTAAGTACGCAACGCGCCAATCTCGTTGTGCTTCCCGGTCAGCTGATAGGAAATTCGCATGATGTCGCCCGGGCGCGCATCGGAGAGGTCGAACAGGAAGCACGGAACGTGAACATAGTCGTGCCACGAAACAAGGTTTGCCTTTCCGAACCAGATGGCATCGGCACACTCCTGCTTGTTGCTATATTCAGACGAATAGGTGTCGATTGACGTTACCGTGCACTCGCATCCCTGAAGCACCAATCCGTACTGGCGCATTGCCGTGATGATGTCGGAGGTTACGACAAAATCCACCCTGTCGCCAATCACCTCTTTGTTGAGATAGAACGACACGAGCATAGGCCAGTTCGTTGTCGCCGCCTTTAGTACGAGTTGCGGATTTTTCTCCCGCGGAGCCACATCGCACACCTTAACGCTTATGACATCGCCAAACGTAAGATTCTTGAAAGCCCCGCTGAACAGCATTATCTTCTCGCTCCAGTTTAAGGCGATTCTGCCGTTCCACACATTAGTAGACTTTACAGGTAACGAAGCAAATAATGCCTGAATCGATACTATTAGTATTATACAAATTCGTTTCATCTGATAAAAGGCTATTGTTCGGCGCAAATATAAAAATATTTTTCGTAAAGTAAAAACACTTTATAATGTGAACATCAGACCGATGGCAAAATCTGATTGTTTTTTCACAAAAAACGGATGTATTTTGATTGTATTTTCACATTGCCCCAGCAGCATTATAGGAGAAATCCGCTTAAAATAGGGAAAATTATTTGGTTTCTGTACAAAACTAAACTATCTTTGCCGCCGCAAACAAACAAAAATTTAGAGGAAAAATGAGAAAATCTATAGTTTTATCGCTATTTGCCCTCGTGGCTCTGAGCAGCTGCGTAAGCAAGAAAGACTTGCTCGACTGCCAAGTAGAATTCAAGCAGGTACAGACAAACTATCAGGATGCCCGAGAGAAACTGGCATCGCTTACAGCACAGCTTGAGGCTGCACAGAAAGCCAACGAGAGCCTTCAGAGAGCACTCAAGGCACAAAAGGAGACTAACACCAACCTTCAGAACTCGCTCGACAAGTCGCTTGTCAATGCAAACTCTAACAACGTGAACATCGCGAAGTTGGTTGACCAGATTAACGAGTCTAACCAATACATCCGCCATCTTGTTGAGGTAAAGAGCAAGAGCGACTCTCTGAACCTTGTGCTTCAGAACAGCCTTACACGCTCATTGTCCAAAGAGGAGATGAAGGAGGTTGACGTTCAGGTTTTGAAGGGCGTTGTCTATATCTCGCTTGCCGACAACATGCTCTACGAGAGCGGTTCGTACAAGGTTAACAGCCGCGCATCTGAAACCCTTTCGAAGATTGCCAAAATCATCAAGGACCACGACGGATATGATGTTCTTATCGAGGGTAACACCGACAACGTGCCAATCTCGCAGACAAACATCCGCAACAACTGGGATTTGTCTTGTCTTCGCGCATCAAGCGTTGTTCAGGAACTTCAGAACAAGTACGGCGTTGACCCTAAGCGTCTGACAGCCGGCGGTAGAGGCGAGTACAACCCTATCGTATCAAACAACACAGCCGTTGGAAAGCAGCGCAACCGTCGCACTCAGATTATCATCACTCCAAAACTCGACCAGTTCATGGAGTTGATAGACAAGGCTCCAAACGAGTAACAGAAATATTCAATCAGCATAAAGGAGGAAGGCTTCGCAACGAGGCTTTCCTCTTTTTTTGAATCGGATTGTTGAAAGTTGAAACTTGAGAATTGAAACTTAAAAATTTGAAAGTTAAAAATTGAGAGGAAAAACTTGAATCTACAAAGAAATCTTACTTCCATCTTCCTACATTCTTCCTTGACCGTTTTTACTTTCGACTTACAAATGCCCATTGGCAACCATACATTGCTTTCCAATTAAGACGCCAGTTCGGGATAAGAAAAGGCCATAAAAATTTGTAATCTCGCTAATTGTTGTATCTTTATAGCTGTAAACGAATAAATCGCTCTATACACAACTTCATCATGAACATCTGCTCGGCACTTACTGCGTATTGCTTCTTCGACAACAAGCCTGATGCGTTGCCTGTGCATGTGGAAAACTCAAGACATTTGACTGTTTGAACTGTAATCTTATCTCGAACTGGCGTTTTTAGGGGCTTCATATTCCATTAATTCCCATAAATTGAATGGCTGCGTTGTTTGCAATTTGCTCGTACCTTGAACGTATCTTCCCCGAACCTTCCCCGTTGCTTCTCCGTATCTTGAACGAATCTCGAAAGCATCCCGAACCTTCCGGCTTGTTTCCACGTACCTTGGACGTACCCTGAACGAACCTTCCCCGAACCTTGAACGTACCTTGAACGTACCTTGAACGTAGCTTGGACGTAGCTTGGACGTAGCTTGGACGTAGCTTGGACGTAGCTTCCCCGAAGCTACCTCGAAGCTATCGGCTTACTATTGGCTTACCATCGGCTTGCTTGAAAAAACATAGACATTTGCCAATGGCTGTCTTTCGGCTTGTTTCCCTCTATGTTGCGTCTTACTTGATACGTTTTTTCAATTCTCTCTAAACAATTAAGAAAATTCAACTCTCCTTATTTTTGCCAACGATAAACTTTGTATATTTGCATCGAATTATAACGACAAATAAAAATAACAAAACAACTATGTCTGAAAACCTAATTATTGCAGAAGGCAATAAAGAAGAAAAGTATTCTACGCTTTATCCGCAACTAAAGGCTATTGTTGAGGGCGAAAGCGACGAGATTGCAAACATGGCAAACGTGAGCGCGTGCCTGATGGACACGTTCGGCTTTCTGTGGGCTGGATTCTACCGCGTTATAGACGGCGTGCTGGTGCTCGGTCCGTTCCAAGGTCCACTGGCATGTACGCGAATAAAGAAGGGCAAAGGCGTGTGCGGAACGGCTTGGCAGAATGCCGAGACTATTGTCGTGCCCGATGTTGAGCAGTTTCCGGGACATATCGCGTGCAGCAGCATGTCAAGGTCTGAAATAGTAGTACCGATATTCAAGGACGGAAGCGTTTCGGCCGTGCTCGATATCGACAGCAAGGAACTCGGCACGTTCGACGAGACCGACCGCATCTGGCTCGAGAAGGTAGCCACACTCTTCAGCAAATAAAGATGAAGGACGCTCGGGGAAGGACATACATAGCCATCGACCTGAAAAGCTATTTTGCTTCGGTTGAGTGTGTGGAGCGAGGGCTCGACCCTCTCACCACCAACCTCGTGGTGGCTGATGTAAGCCGAACCGAAAAGACCATCTGCCTTGCCGTGTCTCCGTCGCTAAAGGCATACGGCATCGGAGGCAGGGCAAGGCTCTTCGAGGTTACGCGCCGCATAAATGCCGTAAACTACGAACGGCGCATAAAACTTCCGGGCTTCCGCTTCGGCGGAAAATCCGTCTCGGACATCGACCTGAAGGCGCATCCCGACTGGGAGGTGGATTTCATACGTGCCACCCCTCGAATGTCACATTACATCGACTACAGCACGAAGATTTACCGCATCTACCTGAAGTATATCGCGCCCGAGGACATTCATGTTTACAGCATCGATGAGGTTTTTATCGATGCCACCGACTATCTGCCTCTGTACAAGCTAACGGCGCACGAGCTTGCCATGAAGATGATTCGCGACGTGCTCAGCCAGACTGGCATTACCGCCACCGCCGGAATTGGCACAAACATGTACCTTTGCAAGGTGGCTATGGATATTGTGGCTAAGCATATCCCGGCAGACAAGGACGGCGTTCGTATTGCCGAACTCGACGAGATGTCGTACCGCCGCAAGCTATGGAACCACAAGCCGATAACCGACTTCTGGCGCATCGGCAAGGGCATAGCGCAGAGGCTTGCGCCCTACGGCATAGACACGATGGGAAAGATTGCGCGAATGTCGGTTGACCGCGAAGAACTTTTCTACAAACTTTTTGGCGTTAATGCCGAACTGATTATAGACCACGCATGGGGCTGGGAGCCGTGCACCATCGACTACATAAAGGCATACAAGCCCGAGAGCAACTCGCTCAGCAGCGGTCAGGTACTTACATGCCCCTACACCTTCGACAAGGCGCGAGTGGTTGTAAAGGAGATGGCTGATGCCGCCGCCCTCGACCTCGTAGACAAGCATCTGGTAACCGACCAGATTGTGCTTTACGTCGGCTACGACGTGGAGAGTCTGGCTGACGGCACGAAATACGACGGCGCAATACACATCGACCACTACGGAAGAGCTGTTCCTAAGCCGGCACACGGCTCTGCCAACCTCGGAAGGCATACGTCATCGTCTAACATTATAATAGGCGCGGCAACGAGCCTATTCGACCAGATTGTAAATCCTAAGCTGATGATAAGACGGCTCAATCTGACAACAAACCATGCCGTAAGCGAGGATAGTCTGGAAGAGAAGCACGAAGCCGTACAACTCGACCTCTTTACCGACTACGAGGCTCTCGAGAAGAAGCAGCGGCAGGAGGAACAGCAACTAAAAAAAGAAAGAAAGATACAAGAAACAATGCTCGACATAAAGCGACGCTTCGGAAAGAATGCCATTCTGCGAGGCACGAACTTCGAGGAGGGCGCAACGGCAAAGGAGCGTAACCAACAGATAGGAGGACACAAGGCATGAACAACGATTTAACACCCGAGGAAGCGGAGGTAATGAGGCAATATGCCGACATAATAGGACTTCCGCATCATGTTTCGGCAACGCACGCGCGCATGTCGATGGAGAATCGCGCCGCCCAGTTTGCCCCTTTCGCCGCGCTCAACGGTCACTCTGCCGCCATAGAAAGAACGGGCGAACAGTATATCGAAAAGATGGAGGGGCAAATGGCAATTGACAATTCGCAGTTGACAATTGACAATTTTGAATTGAAAATTGAAAAAGTTTAATTCAAAATTCATAATTCAGAATTCATAATTATGATTATCCGCAATTCGCCCTTCCGTTATATAATTTGTGCTCAAACGTAGGCTTATACGAAACGGCAGCGATAACTAACCGGTCGAACATCCTGTCACCGAAATATTTACGGTTGAATTTGTAGCAGAATTCATTCAAGTATTCTTGAAGAAACTCCTCCTTGATTCCGTGATACATGTCTGTGAACAACGACTTGGCGTTTGAAATGGCGATGTGTACCCACGGAAGAACCTTTGGAGCATTGCTCCCGCGGACTGTCTGCCGTTCCGACTTTGACACTGCTTTCTCGACTGTCGAGTGTGAGGCAAAATTATCCATCACAGCCGTGGAGTCTGG